>NZ_AUEY01000012.1 GCF_000426225.1 Desulforegula conservatrix Mb1Pa | reverse complement strand
ACTTCTCGGCGCTGCATTAAAGCCGGAGCCTCCAAAACCTGCGGAACCTGCAACTTTTGAAACTGTATCCCAGGACGATATTGACAGCCTTTTTTCAAACAAACCTGTTGTTTCAGCTGCTGAGCCTGACACCCAATCAATTTCCCAGAATGAGATTGAGTCCCTGCTCTCGGGATATGACGGCAAAAAGGAAAAAGAAGAAAAGCCGGAGCCTGAATTTGTATCGCAGGATGAAATAGAGGCTCTTTTCAAACAATCAGGAAAAGAGCTTCCCGCCCAGGAACCAGAAAAAACTCAAAAGCCGGAAAAGATTGAATCGGTCACTGTTTCCCAGGATGACATAGACTCTTTGTTCGGAAGCGCTGCAAAGCCGGAAGCTCAAAAACCTGTTGAAGACGATCTTTCAAAAACCATCTCCCAGGACGACATCGACAGTCTTTTGGGATCAATATCAGAACCTGCTCCAGAGCCAATTGCTGCGCCTGTTCAGGAGAAAACAGGGTCTTCGACCGTTTCCCAGGATGATATGGACTCACTTCTCGGTGCCGGCAAGAAACCTGAAGAGCCTCCAAAGTTTGAGACCATTTCCCAGGACGACATAGACAGTCTTTTTTCAAGTGGACCTCTTGTTTCATCAGGTGAGACAGACACTCAGTCAATCTCACAGAACGAAATCGAGTCTCTGTTGTCCGGATATGACGGTAAAAAAGAAAAAGAGGAAAAACCTGAGCCTGAGTTTGTTTCACAATCAGAGCTTGATGACATCTTAAAGGATGTAAAACAGACAACTGTAATAGAAAAGTATCAAAAGCCTGACTTGGTCAGCCAAGAAGATCAGGACAAAGCTGAAACTAAAGATGCAGAATTCGCGGCAATTTCACAATCTGATATTGATTCGCTTCTTTCTGGGGCTCAAACTCCTGATACAAAAATAGTGGAGGCAGAAAATGATCTCCCAATCATTTCTCAAAACGATATTGACAGTCTTCTTAAAAAAGGGCTTTTCGATGAGCCCCAGGATGGCAAAAAAGGCGTCAAAGAAGCTGAAGATGAGCTGCCAATAGTTTCACAGAATGATATTGACGAGCTGCTTTTGAAAGGCCTTGCTGATGAGCCAACGCAAAAACAAGAAGAACCAAGCTTCATTGATCAAAATGACATAGACAAGCTGCTCACCTCAACAAATGAAGAAGACAAATACAGCTCTTCGTCAGCAAAAGAGCCGGCGATGCCGTTTGAAACTGAGCCAGGCTCAAATCAGATCACCCAGGAATTTATAGACCATATTCTTTCAAGGCCACCTGAAGATATTTTCCCTCTTGGATATTATCCTGAAAGCTCAGTTCCAAAACAGGCTCAACCTGAAAAAGAACTGATATCACAGGATGATATAGATTCTCTCCTCAGCGCGTCTCTGGCAGAGAGCCCCGAGCCTGTAAAAAAGCAAAAAGACAAAACAGCGCCCGAGATCATTTCCCAGGATGACATAGACAGTCTTCTGGCTGAAACTGTTGAAGAAGAAAAAAAGCCTGACGAACCAGAAGAAGAAGTCGAGGTAATTTCCCAGGACGATATTGACCGTCTGATGAAAATGAACCTCGAAGATTCATCAATGGAATCTAAGGAACCGCCCAAGAAAAACGTACTTACCCAGCAGCAGCTTGACGATCTGCTCAAGGTGACTGACGATGCCATAGATGAAGAGGAAAAAGAGGAACAGGTTATTCTGCAAGAGTCACATGAGCCTGTAGCAATTGTTCAGGATCAGATTGTCATTCTTGAAGAGCCCGACGAAATAAAAAAATCGCCTGAAAAAAAGGGCAGAAAAATATCCCTAAAGCCTGTTTTAAAAAAACTTGCCAGAATATCTGTACTTCCTGGGATTTTGCTCATGGGCATGGCAATAGGCGGAGGCTCGGTTTATTTTCTTTCGCCGAAGAAAATAATTGAAAAACCAGCTGAAACAGCCGCATCAGCCCCTCCGCATGAACCAGTAAAAGAGGCTCCAAAAGAACCTGCGCACGAGCCTGTTAAAGAGCACGCGGCGGCAGAAGCCCCAAAAACCGGACACGAGCAGGAAGAGCACAAGGCTGTGGTTAAATTTGTATCCACAGAGCTTAAAGGGTTCATCGTTCCTGCGCCGCCTGAGATCAAAGACGCAGCTTACGTCACTGTGGATCTTAGAATTGAAATAGCGGACAATGAAGCTAAAAAAATCGCTTTAAAGCCGGCATATTTCAGGTCTGTAATATATAAATCCATATTAAGCGCACTTCTTTCAAAGGACGATGAACTTATGGCTCCTGAAAACATGCAAATTTATCTTGAAGAAGAAATATTAAAGGCGTTCCCTGAAAATACGGTTAAAGAGATAGAACTGAAAAATTATTCAATAATCTAAATATAGATGGAGTCGCAAAAAGTCCGATTCCCGTCATTCCGGCGCAGGCCGGAATCCAGAAGTAGCTGAAAATACTGGATGCCGGATCAAGTCCGGCATGACGCCGTTGCCTTTTTTAACTTTTTGAGACCTTGTCAAATAAAAAACATTGAAAAAATGGAGGCTGAAATGACAACGATACATAATATAGGCATTGTCATTCAGCAGAGCAGCGCAGTGGTTGAAGCCCAGCAGGTAAAGCATCACCAGACAGATCCTTCCAATATTGCAGCTTCGCACCAGTTTGCAAAGGATCTCAAGGAACAGAGCACGGTCATGGAAACTGAAGGATCTGAAAAGGCTGCTCTCAGAGAAAGAGAAGAAGGAAGCAAGGGCAATCTTCATGGCAGGCATGAGGATGAAAAAAAAGATAAAAACCCTGAAGAAGAGGAAAAAACGCCGGATTCCGCAGGTTATATTATTGACACAGTGGCATGATCAGATAAGATTGATGGAGTCGCAAAAAGCTGAAAATTGGCTTTAGCGTCATGCAGGGCTTGATCCGGCATCCAGTATTTTCAGCTACTTCTGGATTCCGGCCTGCGCCGGAATGACGGGAATCGGACTTTTTGCGACTTTGCCAAGATTGACAAATTAATGAAAAGTCATGTCTGAAAATTGATATTTGCAGTTAAGAAGTGCCTTTTATGGTTAATTTGCCATCAAAAAAGGGTGATGCGTAGGTCGGATTAGGACGCCCTTTGTCGGCAATCCGACGTTAAGCCGAGTGCCTCGAGCGGGTCGCTTTTTGTAAAAAGCTCCGCAAAAACTTTATGGTTTTGTTAGTAGGCAAAAAAGCTGATATTTTTAGAGTTTTAAAAATGTTAAGCCCATTAACTTTCAAATGTTACTGAGAATTGAGCATAACCACATTAATTTATTGAAGCG
Source organism: Desulforegula conservatrix Mb1Pa (assembly GCF_000426225.1). Classification (NCBI taxonomy): domain Bacteria; kingdom Pseudomonadati; phylum Thermodesulfobacteriota; class Desulfobacteria; order Desulfobacterales; family Desulforegulaceae; genus Desulforegula; species Desulforegula conservatrix. The sequence goes on along the minus strand of NZ_AUEY01000012.1, from coordinate 75,647 downwards.
GATCTATGATTAATCGTTATTCTTACTCTATTTTTTTTAATTAAGGTTTTATGGATCAGTTTCCCATCGAGTACTGGATTTATTTTCAATTAGGAATAGACATATGCCTGATCCTACTTATTCTTTTTTTTCTGAGAAATCTTAAAAAGACCCTTATAAACCAGGAATCCGACCAACCTGAAAAAATCCAGGAACCAAGTCTGCGCTCCGAAATATTCCCGCAGATCGATACATCTTCCCTTGATGTTCTGAAAGCCCTTATGGAATCGGCCAAGGACTCTTCAGAGGAATTTGACCGTCTCATCCAGGAAAAAAAAATGCTGATAGCCATGCTTGATGAGAAGCTTGAACTTAAAAAAAGGGAATTCATAAGAATAATTAAAAAAGGCGATGCAGTAACCGAGGAGCTGAAAAGATATATTCTTGATGCCGAAGACATAAACTCTGAAAAAGTTACTTTGAAGTATGACCCAGCAAAAAAAGGGCGTCTTCAGAATAATCCGCCACCAACTCCTGATCCTGAAGAAATGGTTGAGCATGAAGAAGTAAAGCCGGATCAGACAGAGGCAATAATGGAGCTTTCATCAAGGGGGCTTGAAAATAGCGCCATAGCCGCTCGCCTTAGCATTCCGATAGGAGAGGTGGAACTTATCCTTGGACTTAACAAGATCATCAAAGCGGAACAACGCAAGTAAAACTTTAGTTTTTTTGAACCCGAATATCTGCTATTCTTATTTTATTCTACTTTATTAGTTTTATAGAGAGTTTTGCTCTAAAAACTGTATCAGCTCAAACCCCATAAAAAACCTGAAAAATAGTTTATCACAAGTTTCAATGTTAAAGCATCTCAAGATGTCTTTTCTTGTAATTTTAGAAGTTTAATTCAGTTAATACTTATACCAAATCTATTTCAAAAGTGCATTAATTATCCATGGCCACGCAACAATAGATCTGACTTTTTGCTGGTCAAGCTCCATTGAAAGCAATGATGATTCCAAGTGTTTTTCAAGAGAAAAAATGCTGTCAAAAACCTTGTTATGGAAATATTTTTCACGAAGCTCATCCCAAAGATGCTCAACAGGATTAAGTTCTGGTGAATATGGAGGCAAGTGAAGCAATTTCATATTCTCAGGGGGTATAAGGGTTTCGCCTCAGAAAAAGATGTGCTTTTCTGAAATGATTGAGGCTTTAAGAGCATATATTTCGTTGTTGCTAAAAAAACATCCTCAAATTAATGGTTTAGAAGTTGTAGGAATTGATCTTGACGCAAGATTTTCTAGTAAAAATAACAAAAAAGCACCATCGAATTTGTGAGATTATCTATTTATCCATTTTTTGAGTGCTTAATGTCATATCCACCAAAGGATTTTTAATGACAAACTCCGACACCCGCTGGCAGCAGCGTTTCAGCAATTACGGAAAAGCCTTGTCCCAACTTACTGAAGCGGTAGAGCTGAGCAAAGAGAAAAAACTCTCCAAGATAGAGCAGCAGGGCCTTATAAAGGAATTCGAATTCACACACGAACTTGCATGGAACGTGATAAAGGATTTTTTCGAGTATCAGGGCAATATATCCATTATGGGTTCGAGGGATGCGACGAGGGAGGCTTTCCAGAAGGGACTTGTGACCGAAGGCGAAGGCTGGATGGAGATGATCAAAAGCAGGAATCAGACGTCTCATACATACAACCATGAGATTGCAGATGAAATAGCTGAAAAAATTATCAATCACTATCATGGACTTTTTCTGTCCTTTGAAAAGAAAATACTGGATTTAAAGAATGATTGATAAAGATTTGAAATTTGGCCTGACGAGAAGCACTATAGAAAAGATTCACTCCGTATTTTCTGCTCATCCCGGTATTCAGGAAGTTATCATTTATGGTTCAAGGGCCAAGGGCAATTATCAAAATGGTTCTGATATTGACCTTGTCATAGTAGGCAAATCTGTAAATCTATCAGAACTTCTGAAAATAGAAAACGAGCTGGATGATCTGCTTTTGCCTTATAAAATCGACCTTTCCCTTATTCACAAAATTGAAAACACGGATTTGATTGACCATATAAACCGTGTGGGGCTGGTTTTTTACGAGGATAGAAAAGCAGGCTGAAATAAAACCGAAAAGTTTTTGAAGGGGTCTGGGGAAACTTTTTTCAAAAAGTTTCCCCAGTTTTTTAACTCATCATTTTTTGGCGCTTTCTACATCGCAGCTGCCATTATCTCACCGACAGCCTTAACAAAAGAAGCTGGATTTTCCAGCTTTCCGCCTTCTGCCACAAGGGCCATATCAAAAAGCATTTTTGAGTATTTTTCAAGATCAGGATTTGCTGCGTTTTTGTCGTGCATATCCTTGATTTTTGCAAACACTGGGTGTGATGTATTTATTTCAAGAATACGCTTCTGCTTCGGCATTTCCTGGCCTGAAGCTTTCATGATTTTTTCCATGTAAGCGCTCATGCCATATTCCTCGCCGGAAAGACAGCACACAGATTCCTTGAGTCTTGATGATGCCTTTACTTCCTTCACGTTTTCGTCAAGCTTGCCTTTGATGAATTCGAACACGGGTTTGAAAGCCTCGATTTCTTTTTCATCTTTCTTTTCAATGTCAAGATCGCCTTTTTCAGCGCTTTTAAGCTTTTTGCCGCTGTATTCGAAAAGATTCTGAACCACCCACTCGTCTACAGGCTCATTCATGAGAAGAACCTCGAAGTCCTTTTCCTTAAGGGCTTCAAGATGAGGGCTGTTCATGAGGGCCGTGAGATTATCGCCGGTAATATAATAGATGAACTCCTGATCAAGCTTCATATTCTCGACATATTTCTTAAGGCTGACGTTCTTGCCCTCTGATTTTGTTGTCTTGAATCTGACAAGCTCGGAAAGTTTATCCTTGTTTCCAAAATCCATGGCAACGCCGGCTTTGATTGAATTGCCAAACTCTGCATAAAAGCTATCGTATTTTTCCTCATCCATTTTGGACAGCATCTCAAGAACCTTCTTGACGACATTCTTGCGTATATTTTTGACAAGAACATCCTGCTGAAGAATTTCACGGCTCACGTTGAGGCTGAGATCAGGAGCATCGACAATCCCTTCAAGGAATCCCATGTATTCCGGAAGCAGTTCCTCGCAGTTGTCCATGATGAGAACACGCTTGCAGTATAACTTGAGACCATTCTTGCGGGTCTGATAATACATATCAAACGGCGCTTTTGAAGGGATATAGACAAGAACATCATATTCAGTTGCGCCTTCGAATTTCATGTGAAGACGGTCAAGGGGCTTGTCCCAGTTGTGGCTTATATGCCTGTAAAATTCTTCGTATTCATCTTCCGTGACTTCGGATTTGTTTCTTGACCAGATGGCCTTCATCGAGTTGAGGGTTTCATCCTTCACAACTTTTTTGGTTGTAGGCCCTATTGGCTTACCATCGCTGTCCAGAACCTTTTCGTTTTCAGGCAGAGGCTCATCCTTTTCCACAGCCATGATAACTGGATAGCTGATGAAATCGGAATGTCTCTTTATTATGCTGCGAATTTCATATTCATCTGTAAAATTCTGATCAGCGTCAGCGTCGCCTTCCGCAACTTCTCTGAGATGCAGGGTGATGGTGGTTCCCCGTGTGTCTTTCTGAGTTTCTTCAATGCTGTAATTGCCGTCGCCTTCGGATTCCCATTTAACCGCCTGATCAGATCCGGCAGCCCTGGTCACTAATGTGACCTTGTCAGCGACTATAAAAGCGCTGTAAAATCCGACGCCGAACTGGCCAATAAGCTCGGGTGAAAAAGCAGACTCTTTTTTTGCCTTTTCAATGGCTTCGACAAAACCGGCTGTACCGCTTTTTGCAATCGTGCCGATATTGTCTATGACTTCCTGCCATGTCATTCCGACACCATTGTCTGAAATCTCGAGGGTGTTTTTTTCCTTGTCTGCCGTAATTCTGATTCTGAAATCAGGATCGCTCCCAAGAAGTCCCGGCTCTGTCTGTGCTTTGAATCTAAGCTTGTCTATGGCGTCAGATGCGTTGGATATGAGTTCCCTTAAAAAAATTTCCTTGTTCGAATAAAGAGAGTGAATTATCAGATTTAGAAGCTGTTTTACCTCTGTCTGAAACTGGAAAACTTCCTTTTTCATCCTTGCCTTAACCTCCATGTTTAATTATTTAATTTATTTGGTAAATTAATTTGAAAATTACGGGCATAAGATTATAGTCATTTTGAAAATGTCAAGGTTGACTGTTCTGGAAAATGTCTAATTTTAGTAAAATGCAGGGTCTGACCAGACTTAAACCAGACCTCATCTGGACTGGCCTGATTCTGTTTTTAATATTTTAAGGAGTGTAAAATATGGCTTATGATGAATTAGACTATCAGGGTATGATTTTCAGGCCGCCGAGCGAGGCTGACAGCATACTCTTGCAGGTTACGGTGGGATGCTCCCACAACAAATGCACCTTCTGCGAGATGTACAAGGCAAAAAGATTCTCAATAAAAAAAGACGAAGTAATTATGGCGGACATAGCAAAGGCCGCAAAACTATATAAAGGATTCAGGAGACTTTTTCTTTGCGACGGTGATGCTCTAATCATTCCACAAAAAAGACTCATTGCAATTCTCGATGAAATTAAAAAGAAACTTCCATGGCTCGAAAGAATCGGAACCTACGCAAATCATAAAAGCATAAGCATGAAAACTCCTGAGGAACTAGTGGAACTCAGGGAACACGGCCTGTCAATAGCATATATGGGCATAGAGTCCGGTGACGCAGTAACACTTGAGAATATCAAAAAAGGCGCCACACCTGAACGCCTCATAGAAATGGGCAAAAAAATCAAGGCATCGGGAATAAAGCTTTCTGTTACTGTTTTAAATGGCATTGGCGGCAGGGAGCGTTCAATGATACACGCAAAGGAAACAGGGAGGGTTCTGTCTGAAATGAATCCTGATTTTGTCGGAGCATTAAGCCTGATGCTTACTCCCGGCACCTCTCTTTATAAAGATCATATGGATGGGAAATTTCCTGTAATCGACGCAAACGAAATGCTCCAGGAACTTGGAGTAATGTTCGCAAATACGAACTTGACAGGCGGTCTTTTTCATGCAAACCACGCATCCAATTATTTGCCAATAAGAGCGAAGCTGCCTGATGATAAGGACAGAATTCTAAGACTTATCAATGAAGCGCTGGCAGGAAAAGTTAAGCTGAAGCCTGAGTATATGAGGGCATTATAAGCGAGTTTTTTGCGGAGCTTTTTTTAAAATGGCGATCCGACTAGGGCACATAATTTTCGATTTTTGAAATATTGGCCTGGTTACATCAATCAAAAATCCAAATTCTAAAATATTGGCGCCGGATTACGGACAAAAAGCGTCCTAATCCGACCTACGCTGCCTCACCGGAGGCGGGAAAAATATAAAATAAGCGGTTACAAAACAATTAAGACAGACATGATTTTTTCAAGGAGAAAAAAATGAGTTTCGAAGCAGCTCCGGGTATGGACGAACTTTGCATCAACACCATAAGAACCCTTTCAATGGATGCCATACAAAAGGCAAACTCTGGGCATCCCGGGGCACCGATGGGACTTGCTCCTGCCGGATATATTCTCTGGTCAAAAATTATGAAGCACAACCCTAAAAATCCTGCATGGCTGGACAGAGACAGATTCGTTCTTTCAGGCGGCCATGCGTCCATGCTTCTTTACAGCCTTCTTCATCTCTGTGGATACGCTGTTTCCATCGATGATATTAAAAACTTCAGGCAGATAGGCAGCAAAACTCCTGGTCATCCTGAATTCGGTCACACATCAGGCGTTGAAACAACAACCGGACCGCTTGGACAGGGAGTCGCCAACGCAGTGGGTTTTGCAATGGCTGAGGCTCATCTTGCGGCTGTTTACAACAAACCTGGCTTTGAGATTGTCAATCATCATACCTATGTAATGTGTGGTGACGGGGACATGATGGAAGGGATAACTTCAGAAGCCGCATCCCTTGCCGGTCATCTCGGACTTGGAAAGCTCATATGCATATATGATGATAACAAAATCTCCATAGAAGGCCCCACAAGCATTGCTTTTACGGAAAATGTCGGAGCACGCTTTGAAGCTTATGGATGGCATGTAATCAAGGTTGAGGACGGCAATACTGACTTAAAGGCAATTTTAGAAGCAATCGAAGAAGCAAAAAATGAGAAAGATAAACCATCCCTGGTCATATTAAGAACCCACATAGCCTTCGGAAGCCCAAACAAACAGGATTCGGAAGAAGCCCACGGAGCGCCGCTCGGAGCCGACGAGATTGTTCTTACAAAGAAAAATCTCGGTTGGAATTACGAAGAGCAGTTTTTTGTTCCTGAAGAGGCAAAGACTGTTTACAAAACTGCCATGGAAAAGGGTGAAAAGTCTGAAGAAGAATGGACAGATCTTTTCAGGGAATACTCGATCAAATACCCGGAGCTTGCAAACCAGCTCCTTGACGGCGTCACAAGATTTGTCGAGGATGGATGGGACAGCTGCCTGCCTGTTTTCAAGACAGAAGACAAACCTATTGCGACAAGAAGTGCATCCGGCAAGGTTCTCAACGCCATTGCCGAAAAATTCCCATGCCTGATAGGTGGATCAGCTGACCTTGCGCCTTCAAATAATACATACCTCAAATGCTCCCATGATTTCCAGAAAGGCTCATATGACGGAAGAAACATAAGATTCGGTGTACGCGAGCATGCAATGGGCGCGATAATAAACGGCATGATACTCCACGGAGGTGTACGCCCATTCGCCGGAACCTTCCTTGTCTTTTCTGATTATATGCGTCCATCCATGAGGGTGGCGAGCCTCATGAAGCTGCCGCTGATTTATGTCTTCACCCATGACAGTGTTGCAGTAGGCGAAGACGGCCCCACCCATCAGCCTGTGGAACATGTCGCTTCCTTGAGGGCCATTCCTAATCTTGTTGTGATAAGACCTGCTGACGCGAACGAGACTGCCGAAGCCTGGAAATACGCGATCAAATCCAACAGCAGCCCTGTGGCGCTTATTCTAAGCCGTCAGAACTTACCAATCCTTGAAAGAAAAGACTCTCCAGAAGGTGTTTCTGCCGGCGGTTATATTTTAAAAAATACAGAAGGCAAGCCTGATATTATACTAATGGCAAGCGGTTCAGAAGTTTCTCTCATAGTTGAAGCAGAAAAAATGCTTGCAGAAAAAGGAATCAAGGCAAGGATCGTAAGCATGCCAAGCTGGGAAATATTTGAAAAAACAGCTGACTATTACAGAGAATGGGTACTTCCGAGTGATGTGGAATGCCGCATTGCGGTCGAAGCCGGTATTTCTATGGGCTGGGAAAAATATGTCGGTCCAAAAGGATCTGTTCTGAGCATTGAATCCTTTGGTGAATCAGGCCCTGGTTCAAAAGTTATGGCAAAATTCGGTTTTACAGCAGAAAATGTCGCGGAAAAGGCGCTCGCTCTTTTGGGCAAAGCCTAAAAAATGATGCCTGCTCAAAAAAGTCAGAAAAAGGCACCAGCGTCATGCCGGACTTGATCAGGCATCTTTGCATTTTCAAATACTTCTGGATTCAGGCCTGCGCCGGAATGACCGAAATCGGACTTTTTGCTATTTTGTCAAAAAATAATTCTCATGGCAAAATATGATAAAAGCCCTGTCTGAAAAAAAGCGATCAGGACAGGGCTTTTATTTGTAAAAAAACAATTAAAATCAAAAACATTAAAAAAGATCCTGTTCTCAAATCAAAATAGATGGTAGGGTGTTCTTGAAGATCTCAAGTTTCTTTACCGGCATATCTTAAGTCAGGTATCAAAGCTTTTATTTTCCACGCAAGGGCGTATCCTTGGAATCCAGAAAATCTCAAAGTAATTAGGAGAAGCAAGTGAACATTTATGTAGGTAATATACCTCACAGCACATCAGACGACGAATTAAGGGCAGCATTTGAAGCATTCGGAGAAGTTACATCTGCCAGTGTAATCAGGGACAAATTTACCGGTCAGTCAAGGGGCTTTGCTTTTGTGGAGATGCCTTCTTCCACTGATGGGCTGAACGCTATTGAAGAGATGAACGGAAAAGATTTCAAGGGTCGTACACTTACAGTTAATGAAGCTCGTCCTCGCACAGAAGGCGGCGGCGGAAGACCTGGCGGCGGCGGTGGCGGCGGTCGCAGATTCGGTGGCCCTGGTGGTGGCGGCGGCGGTCGTGATGGTGGCGGCGGTGGTGGAAGAGATCGCAGACCTGGCGGCGGTGGCGGCGGCGGTCGTGGTGACGGCGGCAGAGGCGGTCGTGACGGCGGCAGAGGCGGTCGTGACGGTGGCGGCGGCGGTCGCTGGTAGTACCTAAGAAATACTGAATAAAATCATATTGCACCGGACTTTTTAAAAGTTCGGTGCAATTTTTTTTGATGGCTTCGCAAAAAGTCAAAAATAACGGCGGCGTCATGCCGTGCTTGATCCGGCATCCAGTTATTTCAGATACTTCCGAATTCCAGCCTGCGCCGGAATGACAGGAATCAGGCTTTTTGCGGGTTCATCTTTTTTTGAATCTTATTGTAAAATCTTTCATTTGAACAATATGCAAGCTCACTACAATACTTACAGCCAATCAAAATTCGTAGAACTTCTTTCCAGATTATGCAGAACTCAAGGCAAAACATTCCATGAAAAAGAAAGAAAAAATACAATCATTTCTTTTCTTGATTCTGTTTCTGATTCCCTGCCAGACGAAAAAAGAATAATTCATCATACAGACGAGGCTGGAAACCTTATTGTCAACTTTGGGCAAGGCGACTGGGAAGATGCCGTTGTATTTGACGCTCATATAGATGTAGTTGGAAAAGGATTTTCTGAGCCAGTCATAAAAGATGATGGGAAAATATACGGACTCGGAACAGGCGACAATCTTACTTCAGCGACCCTGCTTTGCCTTCTTGCTGAAAAACTCGCATATGAAAGCACAAAATTCAAACGTCCTTTGCTCCTTCTGTTTTCAGTTTGCGAGGAAGGATACGGCAACCTCAAAGGAGTGAGGCAGTTTGTGGATGCCAGAAAAACTCCGCCCCATCTGTTTGTATCCTTTGATCTTTCATACAGGGAATATTCCACGTCTGGTCTTGGATCGCGGAGATACAAAGTAACAGCCAAAGGGCCCGGTGGCCACAGCTGGGACAACAGGGAAACCCCGTCAGCGATAGAAAAAATGATGGAGTTCCTGACCCTTCTGAAATTCAGACAAATAGGCCTCGATGAAAAGCATTCGGCTCCTTTTTCATTTAATATTGGAATCATCGAAGGCGGCGAAGGCGTAAATATAATTGCAGGAAACGCAGGAGTTCATTTCGAATTCCGAAGCACGGCAGAGCCCCTTTTGAATGAAGCTGCGGCAATTGTAAAAGAAGAAATTGAAAGAGCCAACAATTCAGGAGATAATGTCTTTTTTGATTTCTCAATTGAGGGCGAGAGGCCTGCTGCAAAACCAGTCAGACCTGAGAGCGGAGAGGAACTGATACGCAGAATCTGGAAAAACAACTCTATAGCTGCAAGACGGACCATCAGAAGCACAAATATAAACTATCCTCTTTTCATGGGATGGCCGAGCATATGCACAGGGCTATGCGAATGCGCCGGATACCATACTGAGGACGAATATATCATACTCAATTCAGTGGAAAAGGGATGGAAGCTCCTTGGAGAAATCACCAAAGAGCTTGTTTTCACTGAAGATACGTCCGGGGAATGAAGGCCCGCAGGGGAGTGTTGGCAACAGCACACCCCGGACGCTCTGCAGGATCATCCAGCCATTCTTATACGCATGGAGTCGGCATCCCTTTTGTTTGACGCTCTCCATATCCCCATTTTTTCCGATTCTTTTACAAGCTCTTCCTGAAAATCAGGGTGTGCTATTTCTATCAGAGCCTCGGCTCTCTGCCATGTGGATTTACCTTTGAGACATGCCATGCCGAATTCGGTCACCACATAATGCACGGCTGTTCTTGGCAAAGTGACTATGGTGCCATGATTCAAATAAGGCCTTATTCTTGAGGAAAGATTGCCATTCTTGTCGGTTACCGTAGAGGTAAGACAGATAAAACCCTTTCCGCCTCTGGAATGGAAGGCCGCATAATGATAATCGAACTGGCCTCCTGTGCCGGAAATCTGCCTGAAACCAGATGATTCAGATGAAACCTGTCCAAAAAGATCGATCTCAACCGCGTTATTGATGGACATCACCTTATCATTCATCGCAATAATTTCAGGTTTGTTAACATAATCAACAGGGTAACTCGCGCAAGTAGGATTAAGATGCAGAAACTCGTAAAGCTTTGAGCTGCCCAGGGCAAAAGTGTAAACCATCTTGCCGGGGCAGACCGCTTTTTCGCTGTTTGTGATACGCCCAGCCTCATACATATCCACGAATGAGTCAACAAGCATTTCAGTGTGAACGCCAAGATTCTTGAGATCGGATTCAGCTATCATCTTGCCGATCACGTTGGGCATCCCGCCAATACCAAGCTGGAGACATGCGCCATCAGGTATTTCATTGACTACAAGACTTGCAATTGCCCTGTCAGCGTCGCTTACCTTCGGATCTCCAAGCTGGACAAGAGGCCTGTTATCCGTTCCAACAATATAATCAACTTCAGAAATATGAAGGCCTTCTCCATATCCACCGAAACAGTAAGGCATGTTTTCGTTCACTTCGACTATGATTTTCTTTGCCTTGTCTGCCTGGGCCTTTTGAACGGAATTTGCTATCCCGAAATTGAAATATCCCGCCGAATCCATGGGCGTAGTTCTAACTATAAAAAAATCGCTTCGGAGATCTTCCTGATCATATAATTTGGCTCCTTCATGGTAAAGCAGAGGGATATAGCTGCAAAGGCCTTTGTCGTGGAGAATTCTGTCTCCCGCGGTGAAATGCCAGTTGTTATAACAGAATGAATTTCCGGAAGGATCGGCCGTGGCCACTGATGCGAGCCCTGGAAATCCCACGGCCCTGACTTTTACATCATTCAGTTCTGAAGCTCTTTTTGAGAGCGCTATGTCGAGTGTTATGGGGGCGCACTGGAAATTGCCATAATCCACCCAGTCGCCTGAGTTTATGGCTTTTACAGCATCTTCCGCAGAAACCAGTTTTTTAATATATTCAGTCTGATTGTTGCCCATATTTTTTCTCCTTTCGGCGTTATTCGAGTCTTTTAAAGATCTGAAACGCTATACTGCAAACTACGGGCCAACTCTTTTACAAACCTGAAAAGCCTTTAAAAAGAGACAACCAGAATAAATATGGGATTTTCCAGAGAACACCGATACGACACAAAAGTCTTAATAAAACACCCTAAAAAAAAGCAATCTTTTGATTTTAAAGACAATAAAATCATGCGACATAAAAGTCTCACAAAGAGACATCCGGCTTTACCACCCCCCTGATGTCATATTGTTTCATTCTCCTCTCAAGAGTCTTCCTCGTCATTCCAAGGCTTAAGGCGGTATAGCCCCTGTGCCATCTGTTTTTTTCCAGAGCCTCGATGATTATCTGTTTTTCAGTATCATTCAGAGCAGCCTTGATTGACGCCCTGTCCGCCATTTTTTTTGGCCCCGCCAAAGGCTGGGCCTCGCAAACCTGACCTGCTCCGTGAATATCAAGGTCAATCTGACCCAAGGTAAGGTATCTTCGGAGCGCGTTCTGCATCTCCCTGATGTTTCCTGGCCATGAATATCTCTGGAACGTATTTACGACAGAAGGCTCAATTGCTGTAAAAGACACTGTGGAATCAATACTTTTTAGAAAATGCTCCATGAGGAGAGGAATATCCTCCTTCCTATCCCTTAAGGGAGGAAGAAGAATAGGAATCACATGTATCCTGTAAAAAAAATCCGCCCTCATAGTCCCGTTTTTTACAAGAGAAATAAGATCTCTGTTTGTGGCGGCAATTATCCTTAATTCAGGAGTCTTTACCTCGCTCCCGCCGATGGGGATAAACCCTCCTCCGTCAATGGCCCTTAACAATTTAACCTGTATAGCAAGCGGTATTTCCCCGAGCTCGTCCAGAAAAATAACCCCTCCGTCCGCCTGATCAAGATATCCGGGCTTGTCTTTTATGGCACCTGAAAAAGCGCCCTTCTTGTACCCAAAAAATTCGCTTTCCATTAAATTTTCGGGTATGGCGCCGCAGTTTACAGGAACGAAAGGAGTCTTCCCCGAACCCGAAAGCTCATGAATTTCCCTTGCCACAAGCTCCTTGCCGGTACCTGATTCTCCGTATATGATCACATTGTCCCCGGAAGACGCGGCCTTGATGATAAGCTCGTAAACAGCCTGCATTTTCGGACTTCTGCCTATGATGCTTCCGAATCTGTACCTGTCCTTCATGGAAGATTTTAAAAGCCGGTTTTCAACCTTAAGATTCTCCCTGCTCTCAAGAAGTGCGGCCTCGGCAAGCTTCCTGTCATGAATATCCGTGATAAGTGTCTGCTTTTTTAGAGTTCCTGGATCTCCGCCACTTATCGGAGTTGAAACCCAGGCATGCCATCTGCCATCGATGGGATCTATAATCTCCTGCTTCACTGTTTTTCCATTTGCGACTGCCAAAAGCGGACACCATGGACAAGGCGTGCTCCTTGAAAATATTACGGAGTGGCATTTCTCGCCACACGCTTCCCTCCCCACTCTTTTTATGAGTCTGGCATTCATGAACTCAAGGGAATAGTCGGAATCAACCGTATATATGAAACCTTCAAAATTATTGACTACTGCGCTTAGCTGGGATTCCCTCTCAAGAAGACTCTTTTCCGCCTGCTTGCGGGAAGTGACGGTAATGAATGTGGCAAGACTCTTTTTTGTGCCAGGAATCATATCCAGCTTCAAAAATACGTCCTGAATCTTTCCGTTTCCGTCTATCATCCTGCATTCGTATTCGGAAGGGGCCGTTGACGGATCCTCCCTCCTAAGCTGATGGTAGGCCTTCATTTTTGCCACATCATCCTGATGGATAAATATAGGCCATTTGACCTTTCCCTGGAGTTCGTTCTTTCTATATCCGAAAAGCTCCTCAACTTTTTCATTGGACAGGGAAATGGTCATATCTTCTTCAATGAGAATAGAGGATGACAGGGATTTTTCAAAAATATACAGAAGCATCTTCTCCCTGCCCCTGGTTTCTTCGAGTTCCTCTTTCAAATGTTCGATCTGTTTTGCATAAAAACTGATATCAGGTGGGGCCTGCATTTTGCCTCCATTGAGATGGCGGGTAAAAAAGACTGAAACCTTTGAATATAATAGCTTCTCAAGTGGTCTTTTCACTTGACATGCGGCGATATAAAAAGTCAAGATTACTTTTTACCCATGTCATGACGATATAATTATTGATAATGACCCAATATTAATTTCACGGAGTAGTGAATAAATTGATCAGTTTTCTGAAATTTTTGAGAAATCCTTTTAAAAGAAAAAAAAAGAACGCGGATGATGTTAGGCCCGAAGCAAGTCCTGAAGTCATACAGGAAGCTCCCCGGGAAGAAAAAATTTCAGAGCCTGTGGGCAAGCGCCCAAGACCATCGAAAAAAACAGAAAGACGACCTGCTGAACAAACTGAGTTCAGGGAAAAGGAAAATCGGCCTCCAAAAGAGAGGTGGGACGTTTCAAACTTCGCAGTTCCCGAGGCAGAAGGGAAAACGAGATTCCACGACTTCAATCTTCCGGCAAAACTCATGCGGGGAATACAGGATCTCGGATTCAATTACTGCACCCAGATTCAGGCAGAAATCCTCCCCCAGACTCTCCAGGGAAAAGACGCTACAGGCCAGGCCCAGACAGGAACAGGAAAATCAGCGGCCTTCCTTATAAGCATCTTTACAAAACTCCTTACAACACCGCACCACGGGCAGAGACGCCCCGGAATACCAAGAGCCCTGATTTTCGCTCCAACCAGAGAGTTGGCTCTTCAGGTTGAAAAAGACGCAATTGCCATAGGCAAGCACACCCGCGTTACAGTCATGAGCGTTTTTGGCGGCATGGCTTATGAGGCACAGAAACGAAGACTGGCTGAAAAAGTTGTGGATGTTCTTATTGCAACTCCAGGCAGGCTTCTGGATTTCATAGATCAGGGACTCATAAAACTTTACAAGACAGAAATAATTGTCATTGATGAAGCGGACAGAATGCTTGATATGGGATTCATGCCTGACATGAGGCAGATAATGAAATCAGCCCCTCCGAAGAGCAAAAGGCAAACCCTTTTTTTCAGTGCGACAATCACGCCTGAAGTATCCCGTCTTGCGGCCCTGTGGATGACAGATTCCATGAGCATAGAGATAGATCCTGAGCAGGTTGCTTCCGCGACAATTATCCAGAGAAATTACATTGTCACATCAGAAGATAAGTTCGCCCTGCTCTACAATATTTTGACAAGAGAGAATCCTGAACGGGTAATCGTATTCGCGAATACAAGAATAGAGACAAAGACAATAGGCGACAGACTGACAAGATACGGTTTTGAAGCAGTGATTCTTTCAGGTGACGTACCTCAGAAAAAACGACTCGACAGTCTGGAGAATTTCAGGAGCGGAAAAGCAAAAGTGCTGGTTGCGACCGATGTGGCGGCCCGTGGCCTTCATGTTGATGCCGTAAGTCATGTCATAAACTATAATTTCCCCCAGGACCCGGAACATTATGTACACAGAATAGGAAGAACAGGAAGGGCCGGGGCGTCCGGAATCTCCATAAGTTTTGCATGTGAGGATGACTCATTCTATATCCCGGCAGCTGAAAAACTGCTTGGGAACTCCTTGACTTTTGAGCATCCTGACGAAGACTGGCTCACTCTACCGGAACCTCCTCCGAGAAGCCCTAAAGAGGCTCAAGCTGAAGAAAAGGCCAGACAATATCCCAAAAACAGGCCTCAACAGAATAGAAGACCAGGCTCAAGACCGGGACAGAGACCAAGACAAGGAGGCGGAACATCAGGATCAGGCCGCCCACAAAGACCAAGATCAGAGTCTGGATCCGGAAGAAACACGGGTTCAAATCCTCAAAGGCCACAGAACAAAGAAAGCGGCAATGCCTGATCAACCTGTAAAAACAAGCAGTGCCTTCGGTATAGAAGCACTCTTGTTTGATGTAGGCGGGGTAATATTTCCTTTGGGTGGACTGAAAGAGATGATGCCCTTTCTGCCCAAAGGCGAAACCCTCGGGAGCATCAGGAAAAAATGAATTTCTTCGCAAACGGTAATGAATTTTGAAAGCGGAAGAATTTCCGAATCCGAGTTTGCCTCAGACATTGTCCCGGAACTTGGTCTAAAACTTGAGCCTGAAGAATTTCTTCACATATTCAGGAACTGGCCGCTCGAAATTTCTGATAATACAACAAGTATTCTTGGAAAAATAACCGGGATAATTCCTTCTGCCACGCTATCAAACACAAACCCGCTTCACTGGGACAGAATTGAAAGCAGGCTGGAAGGCCTTTTTGACAGCCACTTCCCTTCACATATTACAGGCCTTCTTAAGCCAGATCCCGAAGCTTTTTTAAATGCGGCCAGATATCTCGGTAAAAAACCAGACAAAATCATTTTTTTTGACGACACTGAAATAAATGTCGAATCAGCTTTAAGATCAGGCTTCAGGGCTTTTTGCGTAAAAAGCGTGGCAGACGCTGAAGCCGCCCTTTTAAGGATCGGCGTCATTTTATAAGGCATCTTGAGTCTACGAAGCACCCAGCACCAGAGCTTTATCAGGGCGCAGTATAATTAATCCTGGTCTGATCTGAAAGCCAGGCATAAGCATACCATCTTGGGCGCTTTTCCTGTGCTGCTGGTTTGGACGCGCTCCTGATCATTATCTCCCCTCTGTTTTTCTGATTGCATTGAATCTGGCATGGAATCTTTTCATGGGGAGCAAATCTTTTGCCCATACAGATGTTGTGGGCCAGAACGTCATAAACCTCAATATACCTGTCTTTTCCAAAATCATTTTCAATATAGACTGTTATCATGGCGTACCTCCATAACTATATAGAATTACGTCAACAGCACCACTTATTCCCGAATAAATGGCACCAAACAAATGAAAAACTTCCCATAAAAGCAAACAGACTTAATCAGGACAAATATAGAGAACGTCACCAGGACGCAGAACCAGCTTAGATCAACAGAGGAGATGGAAATTCAGAACATGAGATTTATATATTAAATATGCTATTTTTTTAAAACTTTGTCCACCACAAAAACAGAATTTCATATACCGCACTAAAACCTTTAAAATAACTGAATATTTGCTTTTTACATTAAAAATATGCTTTATCCTTCATGGATTTATAAAGCCATGGAAGGTTGATGGACTCGCAAAAGCCAGAAAAGGGCTTCAGCGCCTGCCGGACTTGATTCGGCATCTTTGTATTTTCAGATACTTCTGGATTCAGGCTCCCGGTTTTCACAGGTACAGGCCCCGCAGGAATGACTGAAATCTGACTTTTTACGATCTTGTCAAGTTTAAAAGTTTTTTTGATTGGACTGGCTAATGAAAAAAATAATAGGCGTTATCTCTGATACACACGGCCTTCTCAGACCAAAGGCCCTTAACATGCTCTCAGGAAGTGACATAATCATACACGCAGGAGACATCGGAGAAATTGATATAATTCATAAACTCGAGGATATTGCGCCTCTTTATGCTGTAAGAGGAAACACAGACAGATCATCGTGGCCAAGAAAAATACCTTCGTGGGAAATTGTTCAGTTCGAAGGGTTGAATATATATGTTAGACACATCTTAGGGGAAATGGATATAGATCCGGCCTCTGCTTCCATTGATATTGTAATAACAGGACATACGCATATGCCTAAAATAGATTGGAAAAACGGAATCCTTTTTTTCAACCCTGGAAGCGCAGGTCCCATAAGAGACAGGCTGCCTGTAACTGTCGGGAAAATAATCATCAATGAATCAGGCCCTGAGCCTGAAATCATAAGACTAATGTGATACCGAGCACATCCAAATAACGAAAGCAAAACAAAATGGAACTCAAATCAAAACATAGCTTTTCCATTGAAAATTTTGGGCCTGTGGCATTCATGGGTGATTCCATTACTGAAGGATTCGGAGTTTTACCCGCAGATTCTTGCTGGCATGTTTTCTCTCAGCTGACGGGCATGGATGTAATCAGATCAGACGATATAAATCCGGTTGCTTATGCAGGAATAGGCGTAAAGGAATTTGCAGGAAGAATCGATAATCTCATGGCAAAATGGAAGCCCAAGACTGTTTTTTTAAGCATTGGAGCCAATAACTTTGATGATTCCTGCACAGCGTCATATCCATTTGGAATAACTACAGATGAAATTGCTTTTTTCATAAAAAGCATAATTTACTGCATAAGGGGCTATGGAGCCATTCCTTTCTGGATTGGACTTCCACCATTTGAAGATTGCGGAGCATCCCAGGAAAAACCAAAAAAATTCAATTCCATGATTTCCCAGTGGCTTGAATCCGAAAACCTTCCGTCTTTTTTCTATCTGGACAGATTGATTAAGGAAGATTCCTGGGATGCCATGGGCGGACATTTTTTTAATAACCTGGCTGTGGACAAACACCCCAACGAATCAGGACAAAGACTTATTGCCGAAGTTTGTGCGGAGGCCATGGCGACATTTCATAAAATTACTTTGTAGGCATTACAGCTGTGTGCTAATAGATAAAGAATATTCTGAATTTTTCCCAATAATACCCCAAATTAAATATTTTACATTGGCCGTCTATGCCTGACAAAAAACCAGCATCCTTATCAGATAATGAATCAGAGCCAGCACAGATCGCTGACCAGGGTATCAAGTCCCATTCCCTGCATACGCATATCGCCCAGCAGAAAACCCTTGTTATTGAAATAGAGGGTGACCTTGACCATCATGGCGTGTCGTCTGTTTATTATGAACTGATGGAAAAAACAAAAAAGCATGACGGAAAGGTGAGGCTGGTTCTTCCGGAAAACATCAAATGGGATTCAAGCGCGCTTGCCCTTTTGTCAATTATTGAACAGTACGGCGCAGACACCGGCAAAATTGTGGAAATAGTCGGAATGAGTCCCAGGATGGAAGAATTCCTGAACAAGATTGAATCATGTCATTACAGGAGGTCAACCCTTGTTCCCCCGCGTCTGGGAATATTTGAAAGAGCAGGCAAGGTGGTTCATGAAGTCTGGCAGGATATAAGTTTTCACATCAATTTCATTGGGGCCATTTCATCCGCCATGTTTGATGTGCTGAAGCATCCAGGCCGGGTAAGATGGGCAGATGCATTTTCTGCTGCTGAAAGAGCCGGAGTAAACGCGCTCCCGATCATAATTCTGATAAGCTTTCTTGTGGGCCTTATCATGGCTTTTCAGGCCTCCATTCCCATGAGGATGTTCGGAGCCGATATTTTCATAGCAAATCTGATAGGCCTCGCAGTTATAAGGGAGCTTGGCCCCCTGATGACCGCTATTGTCCTCACTGGCAGATCTGGTTCAGCCTTTGCCGCAGAAATAGGCACAATGAAAATTAACGAGGAAGTCAATGCCCTCACCACGATGGGACTTGATCCTATAGCCTTTCTGGTCACTCCAAGAATAATAGCCGCGATGCTCATGACTCCGCTTCTTGCAATTTTTGCAGACATAGTCGGAGTCCTTGGCGGCCTGGTTGTGGTAATGGCGCTGGGACATCCCCCCATAGTTTATTATAATCAGGTCGTAGCCACAGTAAAATGGGATGATTTTGTTGGCGGCCTTATCAAATGCTTTGTATTTGGGCTTCTCATCGCTGTTTCAGGATGCCTTCGAGGCCTTGAAACCGGATCTGGCCCAAGCAGCGTAGGCGATTCAACAACAAAAGCCGTTGTAACCGGCATAATTCTGATAACCATTGTTGATGGCCTTTTCGCCGTCATTTATTTTTATCTTGGCATTTAAGATGACTATTAAGCCAAAGCCTATAATAACAGTTAAAAACCTGACGGCAGCATATGGCGGAAATACCATTCTGGAAAACATAAGCTTTGATGTGTATCCAGGCGAGATTTTCATCATACTCGGAGGCTCCGGCTGCGGAAAAAGCACCCTGATGAAGCATGTAATAGGGCTTTATCCTCCTGTCACTGGAGAAGTTCTGATAGAAGGCCAAGATCTTGTTTCTGCACGAGGTGATAAAAGAAAGGAAATACTCAGCAGATTAGGGGTCATGTACCAGAGCGGAGCACTCTTCGGATCAATGAATATCCTTGAAAACGTAAGACTGCCGCTTGAGGAATTCACAAATCTCCCCAAAAGGGTTATGAATACAATTGCCTGCAACATGCTGGACAGAGTAGGGCTGGGCGACTATACCGAATATCTGCCATCTGAAATAAGCGGAGGCATGCAAAAAAGAGCAGCTATTGCCAGGGCAATGGCCCTTGATCCTTCCATAATATTTCTGGATGAACCTTCGGCCGGTCTTGACCCCATTACTTCTGCGGAGCTTGATGATCTTATACTGTCTCTTTCCAGGGAGTTCGGCGTTACATTCATCATAGTAACACATGAGCTTCCAAGCATTTTCGCGATCTGTGACAGATCAATAATGCTGGACAAAGTGACAAAAGGCATAGTTGCCGAAGGAAAACCTCTGGAGCTTAAAAAGCGTAATGATATGCCAGCTGTTTACGCTTTTTTCAACAGGGTTCCAATGAATGACAACAAAGATTCTTCTGACTGAATAAATCATGGTGAATAAAAAACATGGAACAGAATTCCACATATTTTAAAATAGGTATTTTTGTAATCATAGGAACGATCCTCGGAACCATATGCCTTGTAATATTTGGGGCCGGAGTCATTTTCAGAAAAGAAATCATGGTCGAGACCTATTTCAACAGATCCGTCCAGGGCCTTGATGTCGGATCAGCAGTGAAATACAGGGGCATAGCCATCGGTAATGTTAAGAAGATAACCGCCCTTCCCTCTAAATACAATTCCTCGCTTAATTACGTAATGCTCCAGGTGGCTCTTTTTGCCGAAAACATGCCTGCAGATCTAAAGACAAATACTTATGAGAAATTAGATAAAGATGTAAAAAAAGGCCTGAGATTCCAGCTTGCTCCATTAGGAATAACCGGCACCATGTTCCTTGAAGCGGATTATCTGCCTCCTGAAAAAATAAAGGATCTGGATATATCCTGGACTCCTGAAACGCCGTATATACCGTCGGCCCCCAATACCATTGCCGCATTCACTGAATCGATTGACAAGATTCTTTCAAATCTTGAAAAAATAAATGTGGCTGGAATCACTGACAAGATTGAAACTCTTCTTACGACAGTAAATGAAAAATTCAGCCAGATGGATGTAAATGAAATAAACACACAGATGACCGGCCTTCTTGCAGAACTCAGGGAAACAAACAAGGCACTGAAAGATACTGTCGGGTCTGATAAGCTCAAAAAGATAATTGATGATTCAAGCGCAATCACAGCAGATGTGAGAAGTACCATCAAAACCACAAAACCGGCCCTTGAAAGTGCAGTCGCAGATATAAGCTCTGCCGCAGATACATCGAGAAAAACAGCCGAATCTGTTGAAAAGGCTTTTGAAAGGCTTCCTGGAATACTTGAAAAAATTGATAACCTGACAAGAAGACTGGACGGAATTTCATCTGAAAAAAGCCCTGCCATGTCCGAGGTTATAGACAATATAAAGAAAATATCAGAAAATCTTGAGGATCTGAGCAGATCGGCAAAACAATATCCGTCCCATATTATTTTCGGCAACCCACCGGAAAAAAACTGATTGATTCTGGATTTTTGAGGTTTGATTTTTGTGGTTCTGCCTGATTTTCAGTCAAGGAGTGCCTTGTATGGTTAAATTGCCGTCAAAAAGGCCAATTCGTAGGGTACTCAAGCTCTAAGGCTTGCGCACCAGATTCGTGTGCCGATCGGGTCGCTTTTTGGAAAAAGCTCCGCAAAAACTTCATGATTTTGTTATTTGGCAAAAACATTGATATTTTAAGAGTTTTAAAAATGATCCGGCCATGACTTCTAAAATATCACTGAGAATTGAGCAGAACCACATTGATTTTTGATTGTTAAAAGATTGAAAGCCGCCAATCTTGATGGTGTCATGCCGGACTTGATCCGGCATCCAGTATTTTCAAATACTTCTGGATTCCGGCCTGCGCCGGAAAGACGAAAATCGGACTTTTGCGACCTTGTCAATCTTGAATCCACAATCAAAAATTGAGCGGCGTCCAAAACGCGAGATTTGCGCGCGGCAATGGAGAGTAAAATGAAAAATTCATCGGCCAATTCGCAGGTCGGATTAGGACGCCCTTTGTCCGTAATACGGAGTTAAACTGGGTGCCTCCGGCGGGCCGCTTTTTGAAAAAAGCTCTGCAAAAACTTTATGATTATGGCAAATGCTTAAAAAATGATATTTTCATTACTGTCGGGATCTTCATTTTTCTGACCAGCCAACCATGCTGAAAATAGTGCATAGCCACGTTAATTATTGAAGGAAGATGTCAGTATAAAAGATCTAAATATTATGGTCGCAAGATGCTTAAACCGCAGGTCTTGCGCATCATCACCGGAGAATAAAATGAAAAATCCATCAAAAACAAAAGTCATTCAACTTGTTCTGGCTGTATTAATATCCTGTCTTGTCCTGCCGGGATGCGTTAAACTTTCAAAACCGTATCCCATAAAACAGTATTTTGTGCTTGAGGCGAAAAGAACGGCCCAAACAGGCGGAGCTGCCCCAAAGGCGTCAATACGTATAAAAGACCCTGAAATTTCCCCGCTTTTTTCAAGCAAATCCTTTGTTTACAAGACCAGCAATCTTGAATTCAAAACAGATTTTTATAATGAATTTTTCATTTTGCCTGACAAACTAATAAAAACCCAGACCGTGGAATGGCTGAAAAAAAGCGGCGCATTCAGACGCATAAGCCCTGATCCCGGAGAAAAGACTGACTTCATACTTGAAAGCAATATCGTCAATCTTTACATAGATAAAACAACTTCACCCAATAAAGCGGTGCTTGAAACAGCCTTTTTTCTTCTTTCAGGAACAAAGGGCGCTGATGAGATAATCTGGCACTCGGCTCACAGAGAAGAAGTTCAGGTTAAGGACGACTCATCACCTGCAATGGCAGAGGCATTCAGCAAGTCCCTGGAAAATACTCTGATTTTTCTTGAAAACAATCTCATTAAGAGTGTGTACCATTGAAAAGTAAAATATCTGAAGCAACCGGATTAAAATACCAGCCAGTATGCCTTCTCTGGTCTGATGAAAAACCAGAAGATGCAGTCCAGTTCAAAAAGGGCAAATGGGGCTGCACCATGTGGCTGGTCTCAAATGCTGCAAAAGGCAAAATATCCTGCTGTGATCGCAATACCTTCGGATGCATTGGCGCAGGAGTTGGACTTGGATTTGGGAATCAGTACAAGAATTTCATTGGAGGCGAGGAATGCTTCAGGTATTTTCTGTCAACAGGCAATAAAAACTGGCCTAAAGGCAAGGAAAACGGAACAGAACTGAAACACTACATGCAGGATGAATTCCATGATAACTACATGAATGGAGAAGGCTATCTGAAGTCTCCTGACCATGTTGCCGATTTTGTGCGAAATCTTCCCATAACCGAAATCCCTGCAAAATATGTGATTTTCAAATCTATTGAGCTTGTTGATACTGAAAAAGAAAAACCAAAATCGGTCATCTTCTTTACCGATGCCGACCAGTTATCGGCTCTTGTTATACTTGCCAACTATGCGAGAAAGAGCAACGAGAGCGTTATCATCCCATATGCAGCCGGATGCCAGACATTGGGTATTTATCCTTACAGGGAAGCCGAATCTGAAAATCCGAGGGCCGTTGTCGGCCTGACAGATATCTCGGCAAGGATATATATCAGAAGCCAGCTTGGAGAAGGTCTCATGACTTTCACGGTTCCATACAAAATGTTTGAAGAAATGGAATCCAATGTTGAAGGCTCTTTTCTTGAAAGACCATTATGGAAGGAGCTTGTTGAGGAAAAGCTTGGTTCAATATCAGGCGGCCTCTAAAAATTGTCTTTTTGAGCTTTAGCTACGTCAGCTTCGTACTCGAATCCTCATTTATAAGATAATAAACTCCGGTTCAACGTGCGCAGCTTCCTTAGAAAGCACATCAAAACTATGGTCTCGCAAAAAGTCAAAAAAGGGCTTCGGCGTCATGCCTGACCTGATCCGGCATCTTTGTATTTTCAGATGCTTCCGGATTCCCGCTCCAGATTTTCACCGGTACAGGCCCCGCCGGAACGACAATAATCGGATTTTTTGCAACTTTTTCAAAATTCATACTGAGCCATGACGAAATCAATCATGCGTCCGGTATTTCGTACTATTCTTCAGCTTTGGTTTTAACATGGACAGACTCATCCTGAATCATCATAATCTGATTTTTTGCCATTTTATAAAATAAAAATTTCCCAATAGTTTTCAGATTGTTCTGATTTTACCTATATGTTATCGTTCAATTTTGATGATATAGCAAAAAGTCAGAATAAGGCGTCAGCGTCATGCCGGACTTGATCCGGTATCTTTGTATTTTCAGATAGTTCTGGATTAAGGCTCCCGGTTTTCACCGGGACAGGCCCCTCCAGAATGACTGAAATTGAATTTTTTGCACCTTGTCAATTTTATGTCTCCCTATTTCTCGTTTTTATTCTCCGTTCCCGTTTATTAGCACTAAGTCTTGGAGGTTACATGGACACCGACCCAGGGAAAAACCTTCTAAAAGCTATTCTTGAAGCTGATCGCACATATGCCAATCTTATAATTGATTCGTGGGCCGCTGCCAAAGGTTACGAAAGCGCCATAACCGATCTTCTTTCAGGTGTTCTGGAAGAAATAGGAAGAATGTGGGATGTAACCGGAGATATTTCTCTTTCCCAGGGTTATGTCGCGGCAAAAATTGCAGAAGATGTTTTTGCAAAAGCACTTGAGGCAAAAAGGATGACGGCAAATGATCAAAAAATAATCAAGGGGCCTGTAGTTTTAGGAAATATTGAAGACGACTATCATCCGCTTGGCCGCAAAATGGTTTCATCTTTTCTCCAGATAGCAGGCTGGAAAGTAATAGATCTGGGAGTCGATGTTCCGGCTGATATCTTCGTGGACAAGGCACTGGAAAATGGGGCCAGAATCATAGGAGCTTCGGCTATGATGTATTCCACGGCAAAAAACATTCAAAAGCTCAGGGCAGAACTCGATAACAGGGGACTTTCAGGAAAAATCCAGATTGCTGTTGGCGGAGCTGTATTCAAACTGAGAAAGGAACTTGTGGATGAAGTGGCAGGAGACGGCACGTGCCAGAGCGCATTGCAGGCGCCGGCCCTGTTTGAGGGTTTATGGGCCAGGGCGGTCTCACTAATTGAAGCCTGAACAGATGAATCAAAAAGGAGGTAAAACCATGAACAGCCTTGAGAGAGTAATGAGAACTGTTACAGGAGAAGAAACTGACAGGCCTGCGTTTACTCTTCTCCTCAGTCTTTACGGAGCCAGGCTGACCTCCTGCCCAACTGATATTTATTTTTCAAGACCTAAATCATATGCTGAAGGCCAGTTCGCTGTACGCGAAAAATTCCGGCCAGATCTTCTTTTCAGCCCCTTTGCCCTGACATCAATCGGTGAAGCCTTTGGAAGCGAAGTTAAATATTTCAGCAATTATGCTCCGAATATTAAAAACCCTGCCGTAAAAAACGCCCCGGAATTCATGTCAATGGATCTGCCCGATGTGGATTCCAATCCCCAATTGGCATTTATACGGGACTCCGTGAGGATCATGGCTGCAAAATACATGAACGAGGTGCCTGTTGTCGGAGCCATTCCTTGCCCTGCGGACATTCCCCCGCTTGTCATGGGAATAGACCAGTGGATGGAATGCCTTGTTTTTGATGAAAAAACAGCCGGTCAGATAATGGAAAAATGCTGCGATTTTTTCATAAGATTCGGGAATGCCCTTCTTGAAGACGGAGCAAAGATCATTGCTTTTCCAGGCATGTTCGTAAACCCTGAAATAATCCCTTCAAAAAAAATAGCGGATTTTATCATCCCTTTCCTTAAATCGTCATTCAGCCAGATAAAGGGGCCGATCGTATTTCACCACGGAGGCAACAGACTCGAGCCCTATATAGGCATGTTTATCGAGTTGCCGAATATTGTAGGCTTTGCCATGGATTCAAGGGATTCGCTAAGGGAAGCAAGAAAAAAAGCAGGAGAGTCATATGTTCTTATGGGAAATATTGATGGCCCTACCTTATCTGAACAGACACCCGGACATACTCAAAAACTATGCATGGATATCCTGAAAGACAGGGAAAATGACAGAAAATTCATATTCGCGAGTTCCGCAGCAGATATTCCGTGGAATACGCCAGAGGAAAACATCATGGCCATATGCGACTGTGTCAGAAATTACAGGAGGTCATGATGGGAAAGGATACAGTGCAGATAATCTCATGCTCTATTTTCAGGGAATCAATTGAAAGGCTCAGACATGAAGGCAAAATCAAGTGTCTTGTTACATATCTGCCATCCATGCTTCATATGTACCCTGCTAAACTTGAGGCCGAGCTTGAAAAAGAGTTCGACAAGATAGGACAAGATAACCGGACTGTCCTTTTATACGGAGACTGCTGCCCCCATATGCTGGATTTTGAAAAAAGACGGTCAACATCAAGAACATCGGGAATAAACTGCTGCGAAATAATCCTTGGAACAGGCCTGTACAAAAAAATGAGGTCAGAGGGTAAATTTTTCCTTTTGCGTGAATGGGCAATACGTTGGAGGGACATATTTGAAACAGAACTCGGTCTCAAAGGGGAAAATGCGATCTCGTTCATGAAGGAAATGCATACAGGTCTCGTTTATATCGATGAAGGAATC
Source organism: Desulforegula conservatrix Mb1Pa (assembly GCF_000426225.1). NCBI lineage: Bacteria > Pseudomonadati > Thermodesulfobacteriota > Desulfobacteria > Desulfobacterales > Desulforegulaceae > Desulforegula > Desulforegula conservatrix. The sequence goes on along the minus strand of NZ_AUEY01000012.1, from coordinate 49,708 downwards.
CGTGTCACCCCGCTTGAAATACTTGAAGAAATTTCAGCATATACAGGCCTTGGCTATGATATCTTGACCGTTTCTGAAGATCAGCTTCTTAAAAACCTTAAATCAGCAATTGACAGGCTTGATTATGATTCATGATTCAAAAGAATTGCAAAAAAATAGCGAAGCAACGAGATTCATGATCATGGACATGCTTGAGGGGATTCTCAACTATTCTGATCATCCCGGCCAGATGGGCAGATATCTTACCGAAACCATCAGGGAACTTGTGGGCGGAAAAATAATAGCACTTTTTCAGTATGTCCACGGAGACCTTGAATCGCACAGGCTGATCAGCATTACCCCTGAAAGATATAAGAACTTTGACGGCCTTCATCATTTAGAAGATTTTTGCTCTTGTTGCCATGACATCAAAAAAAGCACCCTCTGGACAAAGGAGTCCGGGCCCCCGAAAATAAAAGAGATTCTCGATAAAATCGAGTGCGATTCCATTGTTGCTATACCTTTGTCTGTGGCTGACCATAGAATGGGCATGCTTTTCATTGTCCAGCTCCTCGACAAGCAAAGAATATCGGAAATCCTCAGATCATTTGACGCCCTCTCCCCTGTGGTCGCCCTTGTCCTTAGAAACGCCCTGTTTTATGAAAGCCAGGAAGAAATCATATTAGAAAGAACCCATGACCTTGCAGCAAGTGAACACAGATTCAGAACGCTCGCTGATTTCGCTCCGGTTGGAATTTTCAGGTTCACGGCTGACAGGGAGCTTGTTTTTGTTAACCGCAAATGGAGTGAAATAACCGGTCTTTCACAAAAAGATGCAGACCATGATACATGGGAATCAATAATCCACCAGGATGACGCAGAATTCCTGATGAAACATTTTGCCGAAACTGTATCGTCAAAAAAACCCTTCAACATTCAATACAGAATCAAGAGGCATGATGGTAAGACCATTACGGTTATTGGGGAGGGAGTACCTGAGTATGATCAAAACGAAGATTTCTGCGGTTATATCGGCACTCTGATTGATATTTCGGATAAAATCCGGGAACAGGAAGAAAGACAGAAACTTGAAAACCAGCTGAACCAGTCCCAGAAAATGGAATCCATAGGAAGGCTCGCAGGTGGCATAGCCCATGATTTCAACAATTTGCTAAGCGTAATAATAGGGTACAGCGATTTAATCCTTGAAAACCTCGCACCTGGGGACGAACTTTTTGAAGAGATTTCTGAAATCAGCCAGGCCGCCATCAGGTCAAAGGAAATGACCTCCCAGCTCCTTACTTTTTCAAGGAAACAGGTGATAGATCCAAAGCCAATATCACTCGGAAATCTGCTTCCCCAAAAGATTAAAACGCTGAAAAGGATGATAGGCGAAGACATTGAACTGGAAATCAAGATAGGAGACAAAGGCTGGCTGATAAATTCTGATCCAACCCAGCTTGACCAGCTTATAATGAACCTTGCTGTCAATGCAAGGGACGCCATGCCGGACGGCGGCAAAATCAGAATTGAGACTTTGCAGGAAGATTTTGAAAAAGAAGCTGCACGCATATATCCAGGAATGGAACCAGGAGCATACGTATCACTTATGTTCAGCGATGACGGCATGGGTATACCCAAAGATAAGCTTCCACATATTTTCGAGCCTTTTTTCACAACAAAGGAAAAAAGCAAGGGAACTGGCCTTGGCCTTGCCACGGTTTATGGCATAGTAAACCAGAATAAAGGATTCATAACCACTTACAGCGAAGAAGGTCATGGTACAGCTTTCAAGATAATGATCCCGGCCTTCCCTGAGTATGAAAATCCGGCACATGAAAAAAATGTCTCACCTGTACGCGGAGGAACAGGACTCATACTTCTTGTCGAGGATGATGAAGCCCTGAGGAACATGACAAAACTGATGCTCACAAATCTTGGCTATGATGTCATAGCATTTGCATGGCCAGAACAGGCCATCGAATTCTGCCGGAAAGATAAAAGACAGATTGACTGTCTTCTAACCGATGTAATAATGCCTGGCATGAACGGCAGAGATATGGCTATAAAGATTAAAATAATGAGGCCTGACATAAAAGTGCTTTTCATGTCAGGATACCCTGAAGACATAATAAGCGATAAAGGCGTTCTTAAAAAGGGCGTCAGCTTTATACATAAACCTTTCATGCTCAGGGATTTCGCGGCAAAACTTCATGATGTGATCATCTCGGATTCATGAAAGCCTTTTTTTCCTGTTCCATTTAAGTGCCGGAAAGGTTACATACAATCAACCATTTGATATTCATGGCTAAAAAATGGCCTTCGGAAAGATAAAGCCGGTATTGTTTAATTATACCAATTCCAAATCAAAGCGCTATCTGTGTTGGCATCGTAATCAGCTACTCAACGTACAAACCACGTACGTTTGTGTCGCTTCCTCCTTGCCGCCTTGATTTCATTTTTGATTTGAAAATGGTATTAAACATTTTGGTCACTATTCAGTTAGATTTTTTTAGGGATGGCTTTATTCTTGGAAAACCATTTTGTAAAAAATATTTTCCAAAACTTTTTATGATATTTTGAAGAAAGTTTTGCTCTAAGGGGATTCAAGCAAAAAATCCAAAACCTGGAGTTTTTTGCCAAGCTTTTTTTCAAAAAAGCGCCCTTTTAAAAGGTCGAATTTCATAATTGGTGAGTGGTTATACATTTTGATTGCTCCGCGAAAAACCGGGTTTCTGCGGCTTCATCGGTCTGGAGAATATCTTCAAAATGGTTTTCCCAGACACAAGTACATTAAGCCAAATAATTACAATAATAATTTATTCTTAAGATCCCGGCATTCAACGGGAACATGGCCTTTATTTCAGTCCCATCATAACAACCTTCCCGGCGGACCTGTCCGGGAGGCGCAATTTGAAATTGCTCTATTTGTGAGCCTGCAAATAGCAAACAAATATAAAGCGGCTTATTTGGTTTTTTATGTTTCAGGAGTACGACAATGACTGCGGGAAAAATGACGCAAGGACAGAATGACCGGACAGACGGCAACCAGCCATATCATGAGAAAGCAAAATTTATCGTGGGCATAGGCGCTTCAGCCGGTGGCCTTGACGCACTTACCCCCCTTGTAAGCCGCATTGAATCCTGCGGACATGCAGCTTATATAATAGCCCGCCATATGTCCCCTGACCACGGAAGCAGGCTTGCGGAAATTCTTTCAGGATATTCGGCCCTGACCGTAATAACCGCGAGCGATGAAATGGCTCTGCTGGCCGATACTATATATGTGGTTCCTCCTGGCTATGACGCGGAAGTCGAAGATGACCGCATCCTGCTTAAATCGCCTTCCCCTGAATTCCATTCGGTTCCTTCCGTTGACATACTATTTGCGTCCATTGCCCGGAGTCGTGGAGAGAATTCCGTGGGGATCATTCTCTCCGGAGCAGGGTCGGACGGGACCAAAGGAGCTGGGGCCATAAAAAACGCCGGGGGCCTTGTGATTGCCCAAAAGCCTAACGAAGCCATAAACCAGGGGATGCCGGATTCAGCGATTGAGGCGGGCTTTGTGGATTTCCAGCTAAATGCTTATGAAATAGGGGATTTCCTTAACTCGCTCGGAGAAAAGGCAGCGCTATCAGGCGTTTGCGAAGACACGTCCCAGGATGATGATATTTTCCTCGAAATCGTCGAAATGGTTGCAAAAACCACAAATATGGATGTGACCCAGTATAAGGAAGCAACCCTAAGGCGCCAGATAAAAAAACGGATTCTTTCAATAGGCATAAAAAAAATGGCCGATTATCTCGGTCATCTGAAAAACAATCCTGAAGAATTGACCATTCTCCAGCACAGTTTCCTTATATCGGTAACCTCATTTTTCAGGGATTCGGAAGCATTCTCGAGCCTTGAAAAAATAATGACGGATCTCGTTTCGGAAAAGCAGCCCGGGGACTCGATAAGAATATGGGTTCCGGGGTGTGCCACAGGCGAGGAAGCTTATTCAATGTCCATACTTTTGAATGAAGTCCTGGGAAGCAGGGTATCTTCTTTTGACATAAGAATCTTCGCCACCGATATTGACGCCGAAGCCATTGCCATCGCAAGAACAGGAGTCTATCCTGCAAGCGCCCTTGAAAACATGAACCCTGTCAGAAAGGAGGCATTCTTCACAAATGAGGGACGGAATTTCAAGGTAAAAAAAGCCGTAAGGGACATCTGCATTTTCTCGATTCACGACGTAATCTGTCATCCCCCCTTCATAAGGATGGATATTGTAAGCTGCCGGAATCTGCTCATATACCTGAAGCCAGCCCTCCAGGATTCGCTCATGAGCAATTTCCATTATGCACTTAATCCTGACGGATATCTGCTGCTCGGGAAATCGGAATCAACTGGTTATCCGTCAAGGCTTTTCGACAGCGTTGACCTTGCAAACAAGCTTTTTAAAAGAAAGGCTTCCGTAGTTTCATACCCTGTCAGGATATCGGGCAGAAGCACGTATATCGCCCCGGTTGCAAGACCTGCCATTCAATCAAAGATTAAAGCCTCTCCATTCATTGAGCTGACAAGGGATATCCTGGTGACGGAATACGCGCCTTCAAGTGTCCTTGTGAACAATGCCTTTGAAGTCATACATTTTTTCGGAAACGCCAGACGCTATCTGTCCCTGCCCACAGGATCGGCCGATTTTTCCCTTTTTTCCCTGTGCCTGCCTGAAATCTCAGGAGAAATGAAAACCCTCTGCTACAGGGCGAGCCACGACGGAGCCTCGAAGATCTGCGGCCTGCCGACGCCGGTATGCATTGACGGGCAGAACGTAATGCTCCAGCTAACTCTCAGAAGGCTCCAGATTGATCAGTGCCGCGATGAATACTCTCTGCTCATAAGCTTTGATGAATATCCTGTTAATGATTCATCATCAGAAATATTAACGAAAAAATCAGCCGAAATATCAACTGCTGCCTCTGACGAAATAACGAGGCTAAGACATGAACTGGCGGAAACAAGGGAACATCTCCAGGCTGTGGTTGAAGCCCTTGAGGCCTCGAACGAGGAACTTCAGTCTCTAAATGAGGAACAGCAGGCGTCTTCAGAGGAACTCCAGTCTTCAAACGAAGAACTTCAGTCTTCAAATGAGGAACTGACAACACTCAATGACGAGTTGCGCGTCAAGTCCATGGAACTTGCAAATCTCAATTCCATACTCTCAAATGTCCAGGACTCCATGCAGATGGGGCTTGTTGTTGTCGACAGAAACGGGAAGATCACAAGATTCAATGCCCTCGCAGTTCGTGTGTTTGGCCTTATGAAAACAGATATTGGCCAGCATATTGCCGGAATTCCATGCCGTCTTGACCTGCCCAATCTGAGAGAACAGATCGCATACGTGATATATTACGGAACCTGCATCATAGAAAAATCAAAACACGGTATTTACCATTACCTTATGCAGATTTCACCATCTCTCAATGAATCAGGGCAATGCATAGGTGCCATTCTTACATTCACGGACATCTCCGCGCTCCAGAGAGCAGAGGAGGCATTGAGGGAAAGCCAGAAGCAGGCCGAATTCCTCGCGTCAATGCTCGAAAACTCCTCCCAGCCCTTTGCACAAGGATATGCGGACGGTAGGCTCGGAATCTTTAACAAAGCCTTCTTGGATCTTACAGGCTACACAAGGGACGAGCTGTATTCAATAAACTGGGCTAATGACCTGACTGCGTACGAATGGCTCCGGATTGAAATGGAAAAAATTAAGGAGCTGAACGAAACAGGAATGCCTGTCCGTTATAACAAGGAGTACATACGCAAGGACGGATCGATTGTTCCTGTTGAGCTGTTCGTACATCTTGTAAGGGATGATTCTGGACAGCCTCTTTATTATTACAGCTTCATAACTGACATAACAGAAAGACAAAAGGCTGAAGACGCCATACGCAAAAGCGAGGAACTTCTCAAATCCATAATCAACAACGCAAACGGCATAATCTGGGTCAAGGATCTTGACGGACGTTTTCTCATAATCAACAGATACGCTGAAAACCGCTTTGGACTGATAAAGGATGAAATTATAGGAAAAACGGTATTTGACCTTTTCCCTGATAATCTTGCCAGGGAATACGAAGCCAACGAAAAACAGGTGCTTGAACTCGGACACGCCCTGACTTTCGAAGAGTCCGCCAGAATAGACGGTACGGATCACACCTTTCTGTCCATAAAATTTCCGCTTATTGACCAGGATGGCAATATCTACGCACTTGGAGCCATATGCACAGACATAACAGACCATCTTAACCTTGTTGACGAAAGAAACAAGCTACATGACCAGTTTACCCAGTCACAGAAGCTCGAAGCTGTGGGTCGCCTAGCTGGAGGCGTGGCCCATGATTTCAATAATATGCTGGCTGCCATAACTGGATTTGCAGAGCTTGCCATGCATAAAAGCGGCAATGACATGCATCTTAAGAAAGATCTTTCGGAAATACTCAAGGCAGCCTCAAGATCTGCGGATCTGGTTCAGCAGCTCATGGCATTCGCGCGCAAGCAGAATGTTCTGCCCATGGTTCTTGATATTAACCATACTCTGTCAGGCATGCTCAAAATGATTGGACGTCTCATTGGCGAGGATATCGAGCTTGTCTGGAAGCCCGGCAAAAAAATCTGGCAGATCAAAATGGACCCGTCCCAGATAGATCATATAATTGCAAATCTTGCCATAAACGCAAGGGATGCCATATCTGGAAACGGCAGAATAATCATAGAGACTGAAAATGCAGAGCTTGACAGTAAATTCTGTTCAAAACTTCCTGATATCTCACCAGGAGACTATGTGATCCTGACGTTCAGCGACAACGGACAGGGCATGGACAAAGAAACGGTTAGCAATATTTTCGAGCCTTTTTACACAACCAAGGAATTCGGACATGGCACAGGGCTTGGACTCGCAACAGTTTACGGGATTGTAAGACAGAATTCAGGAGCAATCACTGTGCATAGCGAAGAAGGCCATGGAACGACCTTCAGGCTGTATTTCCCGAGATTCATTCCTGAAAGCACCAAAACAACCTGCGTCCGCAGTACGGAAGTAATCCAGGGCCACGGCGAAACGATCCTTCTTGTGGAAGATGAAAAGGCCATACTCAATGTCGGTAAAATGATGCTTGAAAAAATAGGATACAAAGTCCTTACGGCCAACACGCCGACCGAAGCCATTACTATAGCTGAATCCTGCAAGAGACGGTTTGATCTTCTGATTACGGATGTAATAATGCCTGAGATGAACGGCAAGGAGCTGTCCTCAAAGATATCAGAGATCCAGCCAAGCATTAAGATTCTCTTCATGTCCGGGTACACGGCAAATATCATAGCAAACAGGGGCGCCATTGATAATGGACTGAACTTCATCCACAAGCCCTTTTCGCTCTCGGAGCTTGCGGCAAAGGTTCATGAGGCTCTTTCAGAGGAATAATTCATTTGATGCCGATCGCCAAAAAAGTCTTTTAACACTAATTACATTCAGTGTAGTATCAAGACTACCTGTAAAAACAATTTTGTTATGCCTAATTCTCAGTTTAAAAAGCCTTGTATGGTTAAATTGCCGTAAAAAGGGCCAATTAGTAGGTCGGATTAGAGCGCCCTTTGCTCGTAATACGACATTGATCCGACTCCGGCGAGGCAATTAACCCAATCAACCAAAGTCAGACGAAGCTTATTTGTCTGACAGTTAAACAGATAATATGACGAGCGCCTCTAACGGATCTCTTTTTGAAAAAAGCTCCGCAAAGACTTTTTTATTGTGGCGAATGCCCCAAAAATGAGTTTTTTACTGCTTTCCTGATTTTTGTTTTTCTGATCAGCCAAACATACTGAGAATAGTGCCGAACCACGTAAAACAAAGCATCTTTTTCACATATAATTCCTTATTTTTAGCCAGATAGTCAGCATCCATCGTTTTTAAGAATTGCCGCGCTCTGTTTTCCGTTTTTTCAGAATATCAGGCGTGCCTTTGTCAAAAAACAATAATTAGGAGAAAGGTGATTCCATGAAACATCTCAAAAAATTCATAGTTATTTTGGGAATTATTCTAATGCTTCCATGTATTTCTTTCGCAGAAGGAGTGCTCAAACTTCTTGTTTGGGATGGATATGTTCCTGGTGAAAAAGTTAAGCAGTTTGAAGAAGACATGAGCAAGAAATACGGCAAAAGCGTTCATCTTGAAGTAAGCACGAGGGTTTCAGACCCCCAGGACTTTTTTGACGCTATAAGGACGGAGGAAAAGGGCTATCATATAATTTCGCCCTCTCATAATCTTATAAAGGATGAAAGATTCAACTATATAGAAAAAAAACTGATAATAGACATCGACCCGAACAATATCCCAAATTACAAGGATATTTTGCCTGCCCTGTCCAAGGCCGACTACATGACCGAAGGCGGCAAGATCTACGGTGTTCCTTTCGCGCATGGCCCTTACGGAATCGCCTACAATACAAAGTATTTCGACAAGGCGCCTGATTCTTTGAACATACTGTGGGACGAAAAATATAAAGGCAGATTCTGCCTTTCAAGCGATTATTATGAGGCGAATGCATTTCTTACTGCCATGGCCATGGGCAAAAAAAAGGAAGACTTTGCCGATTATGACAAGCTCACAGCGACTGATGATTTCAGCATAAAGCTTCATCAGCTTGCTCATAATGCAAAATCATTCTGGATTGGAGTGGACAAGCCCGAAGACCTTCAAGGGCTTTCTCTTGCAGCGACCTGGGGTTTTTCTCTTGGCGACCTTGCCAAAAAGGGAGAAACCTGGAAAATGATGGAGCCTAAGGAAGGATACTCAGGCTGGGTGGATAATTTTGTTATTGCCAGAAATGTGGAAAAAGATCCTTTCCTGAAAAAAATAGCTGAAGAATGGCTTAATTTTGTTATCAGTCCGGAATATCAGGCTGAAGTTGTGGTTAGAGGACTTGGAAGCGACCCTGTTAATATCCAGACTGCAAAACTTTTGACAAAAGAAGAAAATGACAAGCATCATCTCAACGACCCTGAATATTTCAGCAAAAACAGGATTCTGTGGCCTGTAATGAGCAAAAGAAACAGAAATGGACTTAAAGTGCTGTGGCAGAATGCCATGAAAAAATAAAAGATAGTCAAGGCAAGCCCCAAATATGCACGGACATACAAGAAAGTTTTTATTGACTTGCCGCCAATAGACCGTAAAAAGCAGACTGATTTTTATTTCAGGAGCATTATGATTTCAGGCTGCATATACACAAAAAACATGACCGACTGGAAGGAAATCCTGGCCGCATCAGTAAAAAAGGCAGAGGATCTTCCTGGTTATCTGAATATTGATTCAAGGGAGATAGAAAGGGTTTCCGGCGTTTATCCCATGCTTGTGAACCCTTACTATCTTTCGCTCATGAAAGAAAATGGCAAACCTGCACTTACCCAGGCAATCCCGAACCAGAGAGAACTGGATGATCTTGAAAGCTCCCCTGATCCCCTCTGTGAAGATATCCAGTCTCCGGTCCCAGGCCTGATTCACCGTTATCCCGACAGGGTAGTTCTGCTTGTTTCCAATAAATGTGCCATGTATTGTCGGCACTGCATGAGAAAAAGAAGGGTTGGCCTGAACACTTTCGGCAATATTTTTGATCTTGAAAAAGCCTGCGAATATATTTCAGAAAACCCTGAAATTACGGAAGCAATTGTTTCAGGAGGAGATCCATTTCTTCTTGAAGACGAAAAAATCGAAGAAATTCTTTATTCCCTCAGAGCCATAAAGCATCTTGAAGTAATTAGAATTCACACAAGAATTCCGTGCGTACTCCCCCAGCGCGTAACCCCTGAACTTGCCGGAATAATCAGGAAGTTCCATCCTGTATTCATAAACATCCAGTTCAACCATTCCTCGGAAATAACAGAAGAAGCTAAAAGGTCATGTTCTATACTTGCAGATGCGGGTATTGCCCTTGGCTGCCAGAGTGTTCTTTTGAAAGGAGTCAATGATTCTGAAGAAGAAATCAGAAGACTCATGAAGAAACTCATGAAAAACAGGGTGAAACCCTATTACCTTCACCATCCTGATCCTGTCAAAGGCACTTCCCATTTCAGACTTCCTGTGAAAAGAGGACTCGAGATAATGGCATCTCTACGTGGCCACGTTTCAGGAATGTGCGTCCCCCATTATATGATAGACCTACCAGGGGGAGGCGGAAAAACCCCTGTTCTTCCGGAATATGTCATGGAAGCCGTAAACGGATGGATCAAAGTCAGGAATTTCGAAGGAAAAATTTTCAGATATCCAGACTCTCCCTAATCAAAAACTTGACAAGATCGCAAAAAATCCGATTTCAGTTCCAAAAGTATCTGAGAATACAAAGATGAAGGATCAAGTCCGGCATGAAGCCGCCGCCCTTTTTTTTTACTTTTTGCGGGTCAGCCATAGATTTGCTTAACATATGAAACTTTGATTTAAAATTAGAAGAAATATTACCTTTTTAGAATGATATTTCCCTAAAATCATTGCTTGCCATAATCAAAATGCGGCGCTAAAAATACTCGCAGACACAAATTCTGTTTTTAAATTTATATGCAAAGAGGTCTTATGCTTTATCCCCTGAGGGTTTTTTTAATTATTCTTTATTTCATACTTGTGGCAGCCATAGGAATCCTGATCTGCCTGATAAGGCCTTTTCATCCTGATAATACCAGATGGTTCGGCAGAATATATTCCTGGGGAGGAGCAGCAATCCTTGGAATAAAAATCAGAAGACATAATTATGACAGTCTAAAAAACATTGGGCCATGCGTTTACGTCGTAAATCATCAGGATAATTTCGATCTTTTTGTTACAGGCAGTGTAATGCCCAAGCGAACCGTGACAATAGGCAAAAAAAACCTTCGTTATCTTCCTTTTTTTGGCCAGCTTTACTGGCTTTCAGGAAATATCTTCATAGACAGGAAAAACAGCTCTAACTCAAAGGTCACCATGAGCGCCTCGACACAAGCTCTTACCACAAAAAACAAGTCGATATGGGTTTTTGCCGAAGGCACAAGGAATCGTGGCAAAAACATGCTCCCTTTTAAAAAAGGAGCTTTTAAAATGGCGATAGAAGCGGGAGTCCCTGTTGTTCCGATCTGTGTGAGCAGCTATGTCAGCAATATGGATCTTAAACGATTAAGAAGCGTGAAAGCAGAGATAAAAGTACTTCCGCCAATAAAAACGGAAAATCTTACCATCGACGATATTGAGACAGTCATAAAGGAATGCTGGGACACCATGAAGACAACCATTGAACAGATGGATAAAGAGACTTATGCATTCTGACAGATTCATGGATAACCTGATGCTAAGGGTCGCTTTTTTCAAAAAGCGACCTTCCGGCTTATAATTTTTTGATTTTTGCGAGTCCTGCAACCCCACAAGGCAAAACTCCAATTTCACCTTTACATATTTACTTCCATAAACAGCCTTTTAAAGAGAATTCACATGCCTTGGAATAAAAAAATATTTCTGGCCACGGTGTTCTGGGCCATGTTTGCATTGTCATATGCAGCAATCTGCCATGCAGCAGGCACAAAAAATATAATCCTCATGATCAGCGACGGCCAGGGAATCGGAAATATTATGGCATCTGATTTTTACACCGGCAAAAAGGCTGTTTACGAATCCTTCCCAGTAAAATACCTGGTTACGACATACTGTGACAAAGGCTCATATAGTCCGGAGCCTGCATGGAAATCCTTTGACAAGAACAAGGATAATCCAGCAACAGACTCTGCCGCAGCAGCCACTGCAATGGCTACTGGAGTCAAGACCAGCCAAGGACTTTTAGGCAAAAGTCCTGATCTGAGAAACGCAAAAAACATCGTTGAAATTGCCGAAAGCCTTGGCAAATCCACTGGCGTTGTAACAAGCGTGCAGTTCAGCCACGCGACTCCTGCTGGAATGGTCGCACACAGCGATTCAAGAAAAAACTTTGAAACCATTGCCAGATACATGATTTATGAAAGCGGTCTCAATGTAATCATGGGCGCTGGTCATCCCTTTTATGATGATAATTCTGAAAAAAAATTCTGGCGATCCGAATACAAATACGTCGGCGGGGAAGATGCATTCAAGGATCTCACAGACTCTGACGGAGCAAGGGCAAAGGATGGCAGAGTCTGGAAATATATCGAATCAGCCGAGGATTTTGAAAAAATGGCCTCAGGCACGGAAAACCCCCTGAAGCTGATGGGCATAGCAAGATCAGCCACAACCCTGCGCCAGGCAAGAAGCGGAGATCCGCAAAAAATCGGTTCTTACCTAAGTACAAAAGTCCCGACCCTTTCAACCATGTCAAAAGCAGCTCTAAACAGTCTTTCAAACAATCCTGACGGTTTTTTCCTCATGGTTGAAGGAGGAGCCGTTGACTGGGCAAATCATTCGAACCAGAAGGCCAGGGCCATCGAGGAACAGACAGCCTTCAACGATGCTGTCCGGTCTGTGCTGGAATGGGTTGAGAAAAAAAGCGGATGGAATGATACGCTTCTGATTGTAACGGCTGATCATGAGACAGGATATCTGTGGGGTTCGGAATCGAATGAATTCGTACTCGTCAAAGACAAGGGAGCAGACAATCTTCCTGAAATGTTTTACCATTCCAGGAGTCATTCTAATACCCCGGTTCCTTTATATGCAAAGGGCAAAGGATCAGAAATCTTCAAAACCATGACAGACGGAAGGGACGCCTTTTTTGCGAATCTGCTGTCATCGTTTGATTCTGGATTCACAGGCGAATACATAGACAACACAGACATTTTCAGGGTCATGGATGCCGCAATTAATAATGACAAAAAACACATCTGATTCCAATTCTTAATCAAATGTGCATTTTCTGCATGGCCTTCGGCAAGTCGCTTTTTGAAAAAAGCTCCGCAAAAACTTCGAGGTCTCAAAAAGTCCTATTTCCGTCATTCCGGCGTAGGCCTGAATCCAGAAATATTTGAAAATACAAAGATGCCGGATCGAGTCCGGCATGAGTAATACCATTTTCAAATCAAAGATGAAATCAAGGCGGCAAGGAGGAAGCGACTCAAACGTAAGTGGTTTGTACGTTGAGGAGCTGACGACGATGCCAACACAGATAGCGCTTTGATTTGGAATTGGTATAAGTTGCCTTTTTTTGAGGTTTTACTAGTTCATCAAACCTTGAATTGATCCACTATTGCCTTAAGCTGTTCTGAAAGATTGGAAAGATCTCTTGCGCTTATCTCCACCTTGGAACTGCTGTTTGACATTTCTGCCATGGAACCATTCACATCGGATATGTCTTTTGATATCTCTGAAACAGATAAAGAGCTCTGGTTGACGTTTACACTCACGTCCTGAATGCCTGTTGAAACCTGGGCCACGTTTCCGGCTATCTCTGCGGTCGCAGCTGACTGTTCCTCCACAGCCGCAGCAATTGTGGTGACAACCTCATTAACTTCTGCAATAACATCCGTTATCTCTGTTATCTCTTTTACCGTGATTGAGGTCGTGCCCTGGATGCCCTCGATCTTTTCCCTTATGTCCTGGGTTGCGTCCGCGGTCTGTTTCGCAAGTTCCTTTATCTCGTTGGCAACGACCGCAAAACCCTTGCCCGCCTCGCCAGCTCTTGCTGCCTCTATGGTTGCGTTAAGAGCCAGAAGGTTTACCTGCTCTGAAATTTCAGTGATCGTTTCTATTACCTTGCCTATGGATTGTGCGGCAACCCCTAACTGGTCTATATTATCTGTGGCAGTCGCCGCCCTTCTGGCCGCCTGGCTGGATATTTCCCTGGCCTTTTCGGCATTTTTAGCTATTTCGTTTATCGTTGAAGACATCTCTTCAGATGCTGTGGCAAGCATGTTAGTGTTGGTTGCAGACTGTTCGACTGCCGATGCGACATTATTCATGCTTGTACTCATCTCTTCGGAAGCTGATGAAACGGCAGAAGACTTATTACTCACACTTCTTATTCCCTGGTTCATCTGCGCGGATATTGAAGTCAACTCCGTGGAAGAAGACGCCAGGGTCTTTACCCCGCCAGAGATATCCCTTATTATGCCCTGGAGCTTTTCTATAAATACGTTGAACCACGTAGCAAGTTCTCCGACCTCATCCCTGGATGTTACAGGAAGACGCAGCGTAAGATCTCCATTTCCTTCGGCAATATCCTTTAACCCGGCAACAGCCATTTTTATAGGTCTCGATATGCTTAAACCCAGAATAATTGACATGGCAATTCCAAACAAAGAAGCCACCACAACCATGGTTGATATTGTAATAAAAATTCTATTGTAGATCGACTGGGCTTCCTTGCTGGCCTTATCCGCAAGCTCCAGATTAATATCAGTAAGTTTATCTATCTGATCCCTCATGGTCTCAAAATGGGATTTAGCATCTCCGAGACTGAGGGCAACAGCCTTTTGAACCGAATCAGATGAGCCAGACTGCCTATATGAAATAACCTGCTGTGTAGAATTCTCCCATTTTTTTCTGGCGTCTTCAAAAACAGGAATAAGCTCCTGCTCTTTTTCAGTTTTTTTGAGATTTCTGTATTTTTCCCATCTTTCCAGGGACTGTTTCATATTTGTGGCATGATCGGCCAAAAATTCCTTGAACAGGGGAGATGACGAATCCGTAAACATCATTGATCGTTCGGACACAAGAAGCTGCTGCAAATCCCTGTCCGATTCTATGAGCCAATCTATTCCAGGCATCCTAACCATATAAATCTCTTTAAGATGTTCATGAACATTTCTGATACTGACAAGGCTCGTTACTCCCGTTGCTACAAGAAACAGTATCAACGCCGAAAAAAAAGAAAAAAGCCTGATACTTATTTTCATATTTTTTATCCATTGCATGAAAACACCCCCCTATTTTTAAGAGCCGATAATTATTGGAGTAAGCAATAAAGATGAGTATGGATGGAGATTGAAGTTCCTGGGCAGAACAGCTGTCAAACAGGATATATAATTACATTTACATAGCCGAAAAGACAATTGAAAAAGGCTGTAATAATTCAGCTGACTATGCTCATCCTTGGAAAACACCTTTTGAGAAAGCCCTTAGAGTCATGAAGGACTTGATGCGGCATCTATGTATTTAATTGGTTCCGGACTCGTTCTGTAACACATTCTGAATCATTTGAACTCGTCCATAAATTTGTCTTTGAGCTTAAGAATCTTGTCTTCTATATTTAAAAAGCAGGTGACAAGCTCAGGGTCGAACTGTTTTCCTGACTGGGACTGAATCTCCAAGAAGGCTTTTTCAGCAGGCCACGCCTTTTTATATGGCCTTTCGGACGTCAGAGCATCGAATACGTCGGCTATTGCCGTAATCCTGCCCTCCACAGGGATATAGGCTCCTGAAAGTCCGCCTGGATAACCCGATCCATCCCATCTTTCGTGGTGAGAGAGGGCTATTGTCTCTGCCATCTGGATCAACTGATGGTGGCTGCCTGATAATACGCGTGCGCCAATGGTGGTGTGGTTTTTTATGATTTCAAATTCTTCGAAAGTGAGCTTTTCTGGTTTAAGCAGAATGTGATCTGGTATGCCGACCTTGCCTACGTCATGCATGGGTGCCGCAAATACCATAAGATCGCAGAATTTTGCATCAAAACCTGAGGCAAGAGCAATTTGCCCGGACATATAGCCTACACGCAGGATATGCATGCCTGTTTCAGGGTCCCTAAGCTCCGCTGCCTTGGCCAGCCTGTTGATTATTTCCAGCTTGATATCCCTTAATTCCTTTGTTGCTGCGGCGATGGCTTTTTCAGAATCCTTACGCCTTTTTTCCGAAGACGTTAGGGCCGCATTTATTCTGATGAGCAAATCCGTATTATCTGCCGGTTTCATGATGTAATCGGCTGTATATCCCGAAAGTGCCTGCTGTATCTTATCCAGGTCTCCGCTTCCTGAAAGAAAAATAATGGGCAAGCCGGGGATTTGTATATTCAGTTCCTTCATCAGAGTCAGACCGTCCATTCTGGGCATGTCAATATCGATCAGGGCAAGGTCAGGCATAAAATATTTGATTTTTTCAAGGGCTTCGAGTCCGTCTGCGGCCACATCAACATCAAAATGCCTGCCTAAAAAAAGCTTCTGCATACTGCGGAGCATCGGATCGTCATCAACGATCAGGACTTTTTTATTTTCCCTTGAATCAGTCATCATGAAAGCCTCATATAAGTGGGAAATTTGTAAATTTTCAAGCTTTGCTATCCCAAATCTAACTGTGAATTGTGAACAGCCATGCTGTCTTGTAAAAATATGGATCTTGGACTCCACAATGCCCGCTTCAAAGCTATTTCTGCTCGCGGATAGTTTCGTTCTTTATTTCCAGAGCTTCCCTGACCGCTCCTGACAGAACTTCGACGGAAACCGGTTTCTGGATAAAATTCCTGATCCCTATGCCCTTCGCAACCGTCTGGTCAATATCAGGGATGACGCCGCTTAGTATGATGATAGGCATGTCAGATCTTATGGCATGAATTTCTTCAGCCAGAGCAACACCTGTCATCTGAGGCATGCTCATGTCAGTTATGATCAAATCAAAAGCACCCGGATCAGAGCGGAATATTTCAAGGGCCATGACCGGCCTTGTTTCTGTCATCACTTTATAACCCATTCGGCTCATGATCATCGCCTGCATTCTTGCGAGCATCTCTTCATCATCAACCAGGAGTATTCTTTCATTTCCACCCGATATCCTGTTTTCAGCTTTTTCCCTGGCAATCTCCACCCTTCCTTCCACCTGGGGTAGAAAAATATGAAAAGAAGTTTCCTTATCCGGTTCGCTTGAAACCGTTATCCTGCCTCCGTGGCTCTTGATGATTCCATGAACGACGGCAAGCCCCATTCCGGTACCTTCGCCCTTGGGCTTGGTTGTAAAAAAAGGATCAAAAATTTTATCAAGAGTATCCTTATCAATACCTGTGCCAGTATCTGTTATGGACAACATCATATAATTGCCAGGATAGAGTTCAGGATCGTATGGGGCGGAGCATTCGTTTACAGTGATTTCCTTTAAGTCTATAGAAAGGACTCCGCCATTCTCACGCATGGCATAACCTGCGTTTGTGCACAGATTGATCAGAACCTGGTGCATCTGGGAAAGAGACGCCATCACAGTTCCTTTTTCTGCCAGAATACTGTTTTTTATTTCAACATTTGCAGGAAGTGATGCCCGCATTAGTTTAAGACTCTCTTTTATTATCGGGGCGAGTCTTACCGGAAGCTTTTCCTCCTCTGTATGGCGGCTGAAGGTCAGAATCTGCCTGATAAGATCTTTAGCACGGTTTCCAGCTGTGAGAACTTCCTTGAGGCAATCCTTTATTTCAGGAGAAGCAATTTTCTCGGCCATCTGTGTATATCCAAGCATGGCATAAAGAATATTGTTGAAATCATGGGCTATTCCGCCAGCCAGAACACCGATAGCTTCCATTTTCTGCGCCTGGTAAAGCTGGGCTTCAGCTTTTTTCACTTCTGCATGAAGCCGGGAATTCTGCAAAGACGAGCCTGCGATATTTATCAGAATATTGAGGGATTTGATCTGTCCAAGGCTAAGAGGCCTAGATTCTTTTTTAAAATTAAGATTAAGAATCCCTAATATTTTGCCACCTATTATCATGGGAATGGAAATGGAACGCAGAATATCCGATCTGTTACAGGACTGTCTGAACTTTTCATCCGCATCTCCGCCTTCTATTGTCACAGTTTCAAAATTAGAAGCCACCCATCCCGCGACCCTCTGCCCCATTGGAATTCTCTCTCCCATAATATTCTCCCGCCCAATTCCCCTGACAGCTGCGACATAGAGCTCCTTTCCATCTGCCGTCGGAAGCATTATTGACCCCTCATCGGCCTGACACTGGTTGATTGCCGCATCAAGGGCCTTGTTCAGAATCATTCTGGGATCCTGGGAATAGGCCATTGCCATTGAAAGCTCGTATATTTCGACAGCCTCCCTGAGCTGGATGTTTTCCAGTTTCAGACGCCTGGCCTCCATGGCCCGGTAAAGCACGGGAAGAAGACCTGGAAGTTTGAACGGCTTGAGTATGTAGTCAAAAGCACCGGTTTTCATGGCTTCGACAGCCGTATGAACGGTGCCCTGACCTGTCATGATGACTCCGACCAGATTGGGGTCTATTTCCTGGGCTTCGCGAAGCAGGGTGATTCCGTCCATTTCAGGCATCATTAGATCTGTAAGAAGGATGTCAAAATAATCTTTCTTCAGCGCCTTTAGTGCGTCCCTTCCATTGGAAAAGCCTGTTGTTTCGTATTCCTGGCTCTTCAGGATATCTGTCAGCGCATTCATAAGCTCGACCTCGTCATCAACGATGAGAAGCTTTCCTATTTTGCTTGAGTCGTTAATCATTTCAAGAATCTCCTTCGGCTTAAACCAGCTCTCTACCTGGGTGATAGCGGAAAAACCCGTCTTTAAACGAAATGGGATCAGTCTTTCAGATAATTCCCGTTTCTATAAGTAGTCAGAGGGAAAATGAGTATTATTTTAGCTCCTTTGCCAAAGTCGCTTTCAATAAGCAGATCTCCATGATGCTCTTTCATGATCCTGCGGCATATGGGAAGCCCCAGACCCGTGCCCTTTCCTTCTTCTTTTGTCGTAAAAAAAGGCTCCGTAATTTTCGGAAGATTCTCGGGTGTTATTCCTGTTCCGGTATCTTCGACCTCGATGCGTATCTTGCTGTCCGACATTGCCCGTATGAAGAGGATTCCACCCTTTGGCATGGCATCGCCCGCATTCGTGAAAAGATTCAGAAAAAGCTGGCGTATCTGCTGCCTGTCCGCATGAACCTGGGGCAGATCATCCGGGAAATCCAGGGATACCTGAATATTTCTTTTTTTGAGATGGTAATGGATAAGCTCGATCGTTCCTTTTACTTCGTCAAAAAGATTCATGGTAGAAATCTGGCTGTGACTGCGCCTGCTAAACTGGAGGAGGTTGGCCACAAGATTCCCCATGCGCTCCACTTCCTGGCTTACCACCTCAAGTGAATGGAATTCGGGACTTTCATGGGATTTATTCATCATCATGGCCTCCACACGCAGACTTACGGTCGCAAGGGGGTTGTTCAGCTCGTGCGCTATGCTCGCAGCAAGCTCGCCCATTGTGGCAAGTTTTGTGGCCTGCCAGAGCTGACGGGTTACGGTTCTGATCTCTTCGTTCTTCTTTTCCAGTTCTTCTTGAACAGCCTTCCGGCTGGCAATTTCAGCTTCAAGCTCTTTTGTTCTCTCAATAACCTTCTGCTCCAGATGTTCATTGAAGCGCGAAATCTCTTCCTGGGAAACCTGTAGCTGGTGCCTTTTTTCAACTGCGTCGGTATATGTGGAAACAAGAATATTGAGGATCTGCCTGCGCCCTGTTTTCACCAGAATACATTTTTTCCCGTACCTGAGTTCGAGGTTCCCGTCAGAGTTTTCCCTCGACATGGCATTGCCATCATCAATCAGATTCTTTATCTGGGAGCAAAGATAGTCCTTTCTGAAGGGCTTCATTATGAAATCGTCGGCTCCACATTCCAGACCGTGGAGGACATCCATCGGATCTGTGAGACTGGTAACAAGAATTACAGGGATGGATTTGAGATTCAAGTCATCCTTGATCCTTCGGCAGACTTCGAATCCGTTCATGTTCGGCATTATTATGTCCGTGATCACAAGTGCGGGTCTTTCCCTGTTTATCGATTGAAGAAGATCTGCCCCATTGTTAGCGGCATTCACCCTATATCCTTCTTCAATGAGAATGCGTCTGAGGATCTCGGACTGAATAGGACTGTCCTCTGCAATGGCAATCAGGTCGCAGTTACCAGGATTCATGGCGGAACAGTCATTTATGACATTCTTTTCGATCATTATTTAATACCTCATTATAAGGCAGAAAAGTTATCAACGTCATGCCGGACTTGATCCGGCATCCAGCATTTTCAGTTACTTCTGGATTCCGGCCTTCGCCGGAATGACGGTAATCGGACTTTTTGCGAGTCCATCAAGGATGAACGCCCTTCAGTCCTGCGCCGTAACTGATTATGGCTCCTGCTATTTCGTTTAGAGGAAGAACACTCACTGCGCCTCCGATTTCAATTGCCTGCCTCGCCATTCCGAAAACAATGCTGCTTTCCTCATCCTGGGCAATGGTGAATCCGCCCGCCCTGCGTACGGCAAGCATTCCCTCGGCCCCGTCCTTGCCCATGCCTGTCAGGAGAGCGGCTATAACAGAAACTCTGAAACATTCCGCAGCTGAACGCATGGTGACTGTTATTGACGGGCAATGACCTTCGAAGGTCGCTCCTTCGCACACGACAAATCTCCCGTCGTCGCTGAATTCCAGATGTTTTTTTTCCTGGGGGAAATAAATGACACCCGGAGAAGGATATTCTCCTGACCGGGCAAATTTCAGCCTCATACTGCATTTTGTGGACAGCCATTCCAGCATGCCTTCCATAAATCCTTCCGTGATATGCTGAACACAGACAACAGGTATGGGAAAATCCGACGGCAAACGGGAAAGTATACGCTCGAGGGCCTGGGGGCCGCCCGTAGATGCTCCGATCACGGCTATTCTTCCGGGACGCCGAGCGTATGCGCCTGCAAGGGACCTCGCCTGACCTGACTCTGTAATGGCGGACTGATCTGTTTTCCATCTTCTTATGACTTTTACACCCGAAAGAATCCTGATTTTGCGTATCAGTTCGGCAGCGTGTCTTTCGAACTCAAAATCAAGGGCGTTCCTTGGCTTACAATAAACATCAAGTGCGCCAGCTTCTAGCAGATCAAATACATTCCTCGATCCTTCATAAACAGAAACGCTCACAATAAGTATAGGGCGTGGAGAAGTCTTCATTATCTGCCTTGTCAGACTGAGCCCGTCCATTAAAGGCATGTGAAAATCAGTGCATACAATATCAGGATTCAGCTCAAGGATCATTCTCATGGCATCAATGCCGTTTATGGCAGATCCAACGATCTCAATATCAGGAGAGGTGTCCAGCATGCGTTTCAGGACAGCTATGGCTATCTGGGAATCATCCACAAGTATGACCCTGATTTTTTTGTTGCCGCCTGTTACATTCATAATCGTCTCCATTCTTTTGATACGGGGTTTCCCATACAGATTTATTCCCGATATTGTTGAATTTAAAAGACACCGACTTAAAGCCATTCCAGGAAATTTTAATGGCCTTGTTAACGTAAACGAAAATTTGCCAGCCATGACATTCCCCGGAAAACAGGAGCATGAAGTTATCGAGTAATCAGACCAGCCTCTTCAGGGTGTCCAGAAACACCTTTTGGTCAAATCCAGGTTTTGTGATATATGCATTTGCTCCTGCCTCAACGCCTTTTTTTCTGTCTTCATCCAGGGCAAGGGATGTAACCAGAATTATGGGCATCTCGCTGTACTTCCTGTCTTCCCTCACCTTTGCGGTAAGTGTGAGGCCGTCCATATTAGGCATGATGACATCTGTTATAAGAGCGTCAAAATCCCTTGTTCCGAGTTTATTATAAGCGTCCATTCCATCCACGGCTGTTACGACTTCATAGCCCGCGCCCTCGAGAATGCGTTTCATCTGGGTTCTTGTGGTCAGGCTGTCTTCAGCAGCGAGCAAGGTTTTTTTCTTATTATCTGTTTCGCTTTCGGTATTTTCAGCTATAACCGGCAGATCCCGCTTCCGCACGGATCTTATTATGTCCTGCGGGGCAAGGATCATACAGATCTCGCCAGTTCCGAGTATTGTTGTTCCTGACACATTTCTGACTTTTTTCAGAATCCTGCTCTGGGGCTTTAGTACCACTTCCTGCTCGTCCAGCATCTCATCCATTATAAGTCCAAGCCTATGGCCTCCGCTTGAAATGATGACACAGGGAATGGAGTCAGAAGCAGATTTGCGGTTCCCGGCCCGATTGCTTCGATGAAGGGGAAGCTCCAGGAGATCAAAAAGTCTGACAACAGAGACAGGCGCCCCGTCCAGCCTGATCGTTTCCCTGCCTTCTATCTTGAAAAGATCTCTCCTTTTGAGCATGAATGTCTGTTCAATATATTCAAGCGGCAAACCATATTTGAGATCTCCTACGGCAGCTATCATCACGCGGATGGTTGCAAGTGTGACAGGCAGCTGAATCCTGAAACAGGTTCCCTGACCAGGAACGCTCTCCACCCGGACAATCCCTTTAAGCCTGTCCACGTTGGCCCTGACCACATCAAGCCCCACACCTCGTCCTGATAAATCTGACACAAAAGAACTTGTGGAAAAACCGGGCCTGAATACAAGATTCATTATTTCATCATGGTTCATGGCCTCAATCGCCTCTTTTCTGTCCAGCTTCATTTTCAGGGCGGTCTGCCTGATGGCCTCGATATTCATCCCCTTCCCGTCATCCGCCACCTCAATAATAACAGAGTCTCCTGTCTGAAAAGCGCCGAGACAAATCGTTCCTGCTTTCGGCTTTCCTTTTTTTTCACGCTCTGCCGGCTCTTCCAGACCATGATCTATGGCGTTTCTGATAATATGCATTAGAGGATCCTTCATTTCCTCTATGATTCTTTTATCTGCCCTGGTTTCTCCGCCAGTCACGGCAAGGCCAGCCTCCATGCCACGTTCTTTGGAAATATCACGTATCATTCTGGGAAAAAGCCTGAAAAGGGTATTCATTGGAAGAAGTCTCGTGGTCCTTATTTTTTCCTCAAGATCCCCGCATACGAGATCAAGCTTGGAACTGTCCTCAAAGATGCCATTTTTAAGGCGGTTAAGAACATCGCCCATGCGGACTGAGAGTTCATGATCAACTTCATCAGCTTTTCTGCATAGCCCGTCCCATAAAACCAGGGCCTCTTCCATTTCAGAAAGCCTGTGAACAGTACGGCTTCTGGTTACATTCAGCTCTCCCACCAGGGTCATCAGATCATCCAGCTTTTTTGTCTCAACCCGGATGGATTCAATCCTGAATATGTCATCTCCTGTGCTTGAAGAACAGGACACAATCTGATCGTGTTCTTCTTCTCCTGGGTTTTCATTTTTAATATTCCCGTCCTCAGCTTTTTCATCCCCGTATTGTGGCTGCCTTGTTTCACCTCTTGATTTAAGGAGTTCGAGAATGTCAGAGACAGGAACATTTTCCCTTGAGACTCCATCCACAGCCTCCTTCACCAGCACCCTGATGACATCCAAGGCATGATAGAGAGTATCGAAAAGCGATGGGGTCAGGGAAACCTCTCCCTTAAGAGATGATCCGATAATGTCTTCCATATGATGGGACAGATTTTCGATCTTTGTAAGATTGATCATCCGCGAGGCGCCCTTGAGACTGTGAGCCTCCCTGAAAACTTCCTCAAGAATGGCCTTGTTTTCCGGCTCGGATTCAAGACGCAGAAGGCCATCGTTGAGATGCTGGAGATGTTCGTCGCTCTCCAGTTTAAAAATATCCCTGAGTTCCTTATCCTCTATCATTTAAAGCCTCCGTTACGGCGCAAACGTGACCCTGTCAATCAAAGCCGGGCAGGAATCATAAAAACAATTGGGGTCACCGCTTATATGGATAAATTGCCTTCAAAAAGGCCTATTCGCAGGCCAAGTCGCAGGTCGGATTAGGACGCCCTTTGTCCGTAATCCGACATCAGGATTTTTAATTTTAGAATTTGGATTTTTGTTTGATGTAACCAAACCGATATTTCAAAAATCATCAATCCAAAATCATGGGCCTCCGGCGGGTCGCTTTTTGAAAAAAGCTCCACAAAAACTTTAGGTTTTTTCGGAAATCAAATCTGACAAAGCCGCAAAAAGTCCAATTCCCGTCATTCCGGCGGGGCCTGTCCCGGTGAAAACAGGGAGCAGGAATCCAGGCGCGCCTGAAAATACAAAAAATGACTCTTTGGAACCTAAATCGTCTTATACCGTATCCTTGAGCATCTGCGCTGTTCTGTCCAGCTCCTGAATCCCTACCTTGGTCTGGCTGATTCCGGCGGCGGTCTCTTTTGCGCCCCTGCCGATTTCGTTCATGGCTTCTGTCACCTGTTTAAGGGCGTCGGACTGCTGTCTCGCGTTCAGCAATACCTGCTGGGCATTTTCAAAAACGCTTGCGGCCGCAGACGCAAGTGATCTGAACAGATCATCCACTTTTTCAGTCATTCTTGTCACTTCCTCGACCCTTTTTGTGCCTTCTTCAGTCGCCATGATCGTGGAATTTGTGGCCTTCTGGATCTCTCCGATGAGAAGATTAGCCTGTTCAGCTGACCTTTTGCTTTGATCGGCAAGTTTTCTCACTTCTGTGGCGACGACGGCAAAACCTTTGCCGTGTTCGCCCGCCCTGGCAGCCTCGACAGCAGCGTTAAGAGCCAGCATATTTGTCTGGCCAGCAAGATCCATGACTATATTGGCAAGTCCTCCTATCTGACCTGTTTTTTCGCCAAGCTGAAGAATCTGGTTTGCTATGCCAACAACCTTTTCCCTGAGACTTCTTACGCCTTCCATTGTCTGTCGCACAGTGTCATTCCCTTCCTTTGTGAGCGTCGAAGCCCGTTGTGCTAGGGATGCGGCAGACTCGGCCTGTTCAGCCACCTGACGGGATGAAGCTCCTACTTCATCAAAGGTGGATGTTGTCTCGCTTACCATTGCGGCCTGCATGCTTGCCGTACGCTCATGCTGGCTGGATGTCGTCGCCATTTCAGCAGAAGTGGATGACAGGGCAGTTGTAGCCTCCATTATCGTCCTGCCTATGCGGCTCGCTATCCATAGTCCCGCAGCAATTGCCAGCAACAGGCAAAATATGGGGCCAAGGATGATCGTTACGCTGATCCTTGCCATTCCTGACTGAACATTATCTGTAGTCCTTTTAAGTTCTTCCATTTCCCTGTTCTTCAGTTCATCCATCAGATCCTGAAAATCAGTGGCCAGTCCTATGGTGTTATTGGCCTCAAAATGCTCAATAACCTTTGCCTTTTCACCTTTGTCCACAAGATCGACTTGGGCCTTCAGGATATCATTGATTTTGCCCTCCAGATCCTTAATTTTTCTGAGATCTTCTGACTGCCGCGCGTCATCCGGCATCGCAAGGAGAGTTTTAATCGTATCCTGGAACTCCTTTTCCGCCTCCATATACCGATCTCTTGAGCCTTTCTCTCCTGTCAGAATATAACCCCTGACAGATCTCTGCATGCTGGCAAGCCTAAGGGACAATTCCTTCATGCTGTCCGCAAAGGCATAAACATGGTTCATTCTACCAAGATGCTCCTTGAAAGACTGCATACTGACAAAGACTATGACAGCGACCACCAAAAAAAGAAAAACCGGCACCATATATCCGAGAAGTATTCGATGCCACAGTCTGAACCTGTTTTTCATGATTCACCTCTTTTTATTGATTATGGATTATATTTCTTCATTGACCGTCAGCTCACCTCCGGCCAGAATTTTCGGGATATTTATGATGCTCATGATCCTGCCGTCATAAGGCGCGGTTCCCCTGATATATTTTTCCTTTCCCTCACGCAGCCCCGATGGCGACTCAACCATCTCAGAGGGATGAATATGAATTATGTCAAGGATGTCATCGACAGCCAGACCGACAACAATGTCCCCGCTTGAAACGACAATGGCCTTCGCTTCTGATTTTGCGTCGGAAAATTGAAGATCAAAAACGCCTCGAATGTCAATCAGGGTAAGAACATTGCCCCTGAGATTCATGTTTCCGATGATGTGCGCCGGGCAGCAAGGGACAGGGGTAATGCCGTGAATCATGGCAAATTCCTGCACAGAGGCAAGGTCAATGCCATAAAATTCGCCGGAAATATCTGCCACAGCCACAGGTATGCTCTCTGAAATACTTTCCAGCCCGGATGACCCCATCAGCTCCATTGCGCGCGCATGAAAAACGGCCATTTCTTCAGGCGAGGCTTCCGGGCAGAAAACGAGTTTCTCCCCTGCATCGCTGGCTACATCCCCATCTTTTTCAAGTTGATCAGTCATGCATGAAAAATAGACAAGCCTTTCAAGATTAAGGATCATCAAAATATCGCTTCCCGTTTTTGCAAGGGAGACAACAAAAGAAGCAAGGCTTTCCTTTTCATGCCCGAATAAAGGAGGCTGTTCCATGGCAGACCCGGGAATGGTGAGGACATCATGAATCTCACTGACTATTAATCCTGTCATATTGCCATCTTCAGTGACAATAGTGACAATCCTGTCTGTAAGCATATAGCGTTCTCTGGGCCTTCCGAATCTGAGATTGAGGTCCATGACAGGGATTATTTTCCCCCTGAGGTTCATGACTCCGGCCATGTAATCTGGCATTTCCTCGACAGGGGTGAGCTCGGAAAGATGAAAAATTTCCCTGACATTCAGGACATTTATGGCAAATTTCAAACTTCCGAGTCTGAAGGTTAGAAATGATTGATTATCTGTTTCCATAATAGCTCCATCAATATCTACCATCTGATCATCTCCGGTTTTGGAAATCATCTCCAGTTTTGGAAAAAGGGCTTCCGTGATTTACTCAAAATATGGAGCGAATCACTCATCTTCGAGCATTTTTGCCACATATTTCCCCAGATCACTGGCAGAGATTCCGTCATAGATTTCAAATACGGTTTCAGGAGGCAGGGCGTTAATAAGCTGCAAAGCCGTGGTTCTCATTTTGGATGAACGTACCTGATCTTTCTCTTTCCGGTAAATGGAGCCAAGCTCCAGATGAGCCTCAACCGAGCCTGGATCAAGATATATAACCTTTTTCAGCGAATCCTTTGCGCCTTCATGGTCACCCATAATTTCTGATATCTGGGCAAGAAGAAGATATGCCCCTGTATTGACCGGATTATATCCGAGCAGGTGCCTGAGCTGTTTTAACGCTTCATCATAAAGCCCTTTGCCTGCATACGCCCTTGCCATGAAAAAATAGGCGTCGGTATTTCCAGGATTAATATCCAGGGCAGCCCCTGCCTTTTTAATGACGCCTGCATAATCTCCTGACCTGAAAAGAGACTTCATATCTTCGACCAAAACATTTTCATCAACCATGATGGCCGGGCGAGGATAATCGGGTGTGACGTGAACGGTTTTTTCTGCATTGAAACTGACATGGTTCTTTCCCTGAATGCAGGATAACGGTTTTTCAGGCATCATGACTGTCATTCGAACTGCCTGCCCTGTATTTCCTTTGTTTATTCCTGACTTGCGATAGATCACGGATTCAGAAAAGATCAAAGGGGTCAGAGGGTCAAGTTCCTGATTGTGAAGTTCGCCGTGACCGGTCATGAGATAGCCGTCGATAGCGAGGATACTGACCAGTTTTTTCAGGACTTTAGCCACAGAATTTCTGCTGAAATATATGAAAAGATTACGGCAGAGGATGAGATCCATATTGTGTAGATCTGCGTAATGTCCCGGAATCTGCTCTTCAACAAGATTCATGGTCCTGAAGATGACCATATCCCTGATCCTGCCGTCTATTTCCCATTGATCCCTTCGTTTTTTAAAATATCTCTCCTTTATGTCAGGCTCTACTCTTCGGAAAGACCACTGGCCATAAAAGCCCTTGCCTGCCTTTTTTACAAATTCTTCGTTTATATCTGTTCCAAGAATGAAGATCTTCCAGTCGCTGGGCGCAGGGATCAATTTGCTCACAAGAATTGCAAGGGAATAGGCTTCTTCGCCTGTCGAACATCCGGCACTCCAGATACGCAGGGCGCGTTCCTTTTTTCTGAGTTCTATAAGCTCCGGCAGAATCCTGTTTTCAAGAAGGCCAAATTGCCCCTTGTCCCTGAAGAAATAGGATTCTCCGATGGTTATGCCGTTTATCAGATCCCTCCATTCCTGCCTGCTTTCCGTCGAGTCAGATTCGAGGATGCTGAAATATGATTCCACGCTCGTAATCGATGAGGATCTGAGTTTTGTGAGAATATAATCACGCAATGATCCGCGCTCGTCCACGCGGATTATTATGCCTGTCCGCATGGCGATAAGATTGCAGCATCTTTCCAAATGAATTTTTTCCATTAATGGATTCATAATTCATCCGTTAATCAGTAGATAATCGCAGTATTTTATAAAGAAAGAAATAAGGATAAGACAAATAGAATAAGGCTGTTTCGCAAGCTTATGAATTATTCTGGCATATGAACAGATATCATGCAAATATTTTGTAACACAGGCATTATTTTTTATATCAAAACAGGAACATCGGGCATATGAAGTTGATGGTCTCGCAAAAAATCAAAAAGGGACAGCCCTTCACAGGCTGTCCCTTTTATTATGAATACACCTTTCAGGGAGGCGGTGACTCCTAAAAGTACAAAACCATCATTGAGATGCGAATCTGAATCAGTCTATCGACCTTCCGGCAAGGAATCCCTGATGAACCGCATCAAAAGCAAGGGCTATTTTACCTGCGTCGCCTGCGACCGTAAAAGGAACACCTTTTTTCTCAAGAAGTTCCTGAACAGGATTATAAGGCATGGCGCCCGCAGCTATTACAACTGAATCAGCAGGAATTTCCTCAACATTGCCGTCATGTTCAATTCTCACAGCCTTATCAAGGATTTCAACAGCCTTGCTCTGCACGCCTGTTCTTATACCGATGCGTTTCATTTCCTGTATCATTGTCCATCTTGTGGAGCGTCCTATATCTTTTCCAATTGAATCGGTCATTTCAAGAAGAGTAACTGTCTTAGTGCCTTTTACGGACATTTCATAAAGAACTTCAGGATCTTCAGCCCTGTTTACCAGAAGGAATTTCACGGCATCGGCCGGAAGGGTTCCTTTTTCGGCAAGAAAAATGGAAGTTTCGACACCAACAGCTCCGCCGCCGATTATGACAACATTTTTTCCTGTGTGGGCCTTGTTGAGAAGCACGTCCCACGCCTGAACAACATGGGGCTTGTCAATCCCCGGAATTCTTGGAGTGATCGGTTTTGCTCCTGTCGCTATTATTACGTGGTCAGGTTTTTCAGCGTCTATTATCTCAGGTGTAACCATTGTATTAAGCCTAAGCTTGATTGCGTTTACAGAAACCTGGGTAGCAAGGTCCTTCGCAAGCTCTGCGAATTCGGCTCTTCCAGGAGGAGCAGCGGCAAGATAGAGCTGGCCGCCAAGAATGGAATCGGCTTCATAAAGGGTCACATCGTGGCCTCTTTCATGTGCTGCAAGGGCAGCGCTCATTCCTGCCGCTCCGCCGCCTATTACCATGACTTTCTTTGGTGTTTTTGTCTGCTCGATGATTGTTTCCCGCTCATGGCCTGCCCTTGGATTGCACAGACATTCCACAGACTTCATCTTAAAAAGGTTGTCAAAACAGCCCTGACCGCAGGCAATACAGTGAACAACTTCCTTTTCCCTGCCAGCCATTGCCTTTGCAGGAAGGTATGGATCTGCAATAAGGCTTCTGCCCATTGCTACCATATCGCACATTTCATCCGCAATGAGTTCACGGGCAGTTGCAATGTCATTTATACGGTGGCTTGCGATTACAGGAACCTTTACAGATTCCCTGATTCCCCTTGCAAGGAATGCGAAAACTCCCCTTGGAACGCTTGCCACAATCTGGGGAACACGGGCTTCATGCCAGCCCACATTCACGCACATTGCGTTGATATTCCCCGAAGCATCCATTGCCTTTGCAAAATTGAGATGGGGAATCCTGCCCTGACCGCCGGGCATGAAATCGTTTCCGTTTATGCGGATCATTACAGGAAAATCAGGGCCAACAGCAGCTCGTACCGCGGCCATTATTTCAAGGCCGAAACGCATCCTGTTTTCATCTGATCCGCCGTATTCGTCTGTCCTCTGGTTTGTAAGCGGAGAGAAGAACTCGCTGATCAGATATCCTGTTCCGCAGAGAACTTCCACTGCATCGAACCCTGCTTTTTTAACCCTTGCCGCAGCATCTGCGAATCGTTTGATGATTTCCTTTATTTCAGGCACTGTAAGCTCGCGCGGGGTTTCACCGGTAAGCCTTGAAGCTATTGCAGAAGGAGCAACGGGCTGCTTCCCCTCTGTGAGAAACGAATGATTGTAGCGCCCTGAATGGTTAAGCTGAACAGCGGCTCTTGCTCCATTACTTTTTATTGCTTCTGCCAGCTTTGAAAGGCCGGGGATAAATGCATCGTCATGGGCACCGATATAGCCTTTGCTTGCAGAAAGCTCATCAATTGTCGCATAGCCGACACAGACCATTCCAGCCCCGCCTTTTGCCCTTTCGGCATAAAAGTCACACAGCCTTTCCGTCACCATATAGTTCTCGCACATGCTAAGATGCATTGCCGGAAGATAGATTCTGTTTTTAACGGTCATATTATTGATTCTTATAGACTGGAATACAGGATCTTTCATGGGAATCTCCTTCTTTTGATATTTGTTAACTGCTTCTGGTGACAGTTCAATTTATTATTTGTATACAAAATATAAAAGGTAAAAAAATACATTTTATTAAGAGCCTTAATTAATACAATCAGCTTCAAATAATTAAGTATTGCATTAGCTTATCAGCTTTTAAAATACGACACCCTACAAATTTTTCTTTTTATGATCAATCATTAGTTTATTTAGCATACTAAATATATGGTTTTTTAAAGCGAGTCAAGAATATTTTGCATACAAATCATTCCGGATTTTTCATGGTCGCTTTTATGCCGGATTATCAAATATCTATCATTAATAATCAGCATTCCATTTATGAAAACATGGTTTTCATTTTTTTCTTGACAGGGTAAACCATGACAAACTACTTAGTGTACTAATTATTATAGGTCTGGAGACACCTAAGCGGACCATAGGTAACGGATCTTCAGGAATATGATTTATTCGGAGCCACACAGGCTCCGTCTTCGAGAGACGTACAATGCAAAAAAAATTCAGACTAAAATTTAGCATGCAAACGTTTGATAATGGATACGAATACCCTTTGATATCGTTATAATAAACCTTAAAACAGCAACATAAAGAAGGAAAGGAAGCAAAATGGATTTCAATCTATCTCCCCTTCAGAAAATGATCCAGAAGACAGCAAAAGATTTCTGTGACAAAGAAGTTACCAAAATTGATGCCTACATGGCAGAACATAAGGATTATCCGCCGGATCTTCTGGAGCGTTTTGCCAAGGCAAAACTTCTTGGAATGGATGTCCCAAAGGAACTGGGCGGAATTGGAAGCACCAACTTCAACCTGATCCTGTTTGCTGAAGAAATCGGGAAAACCGGATCAACCTGCATGCTTCCTTTTTTCATGAATAACTCTGTTGCAGAAACAATCTGCCACTGGGGAACAGATGAAATTAAGCAGAAATTCGTTCCGCCGCTTTGCGACGGAACAGCCTGGGCATCCATGGCTTTCACAGAACCAGGAACAGGATCTGACCCAAAGGCTCTCACAATGGTTGCAGAACCTGATGGAGACGACTTTATACTTAATGGAACCAAACGTTTCATCAGTATGGCAAACAAGCCTGGCTACGGCGTATTTTTTGCCAAAGACCTTTCCATGAAAGGCCAGAAAGTTGATACTACAGCATTTATAGTTGACAAATCAAGCCCGGGCATCACCTTTTCAGGTCATTATGAGCTGATGGGCCTTGATGGCGCTGATACATGCGACGTTTTCTTCAAGGATGTACGCGTTCCAAAGGCAAATATCCTTGGCGAGCAGGGCAAGGGCTTCAAAATTCTTCTCAGATGGATAGCAGGTGAGCGCATCCAGCAGGCGGCGGCTCTTGTGGGCGGCGCCCAGGGCGCCCTTGAAGAAGCGGCAAAATACAGCAAGGAACGCGTTGTCAGCGGCTTCCCTCTTGGTTTCATGCAGGGATTCACCTGGATGCTTGCTGAAATGAAAACCAAAGTTGATGCCAGCCGTCTTATGGTATATCGCACAATCATGCTCCAGGACGAAAAGAAGCCTTTTGATGTCGCTTCTGCCGAGCTCAAGGTTTTTGTTGTTCCGATGGTTCAGGAAGTATGCCGCATGGCCGTCCAGATTCACGGTTCCTACGGATACTCCAAGGAATACAAGGTTGAGAAACTCTTCCGTAATGCTATGCATGGCGGCGTTGTTGCATCGAGCCTTGAAATCAACAAGACAATTGCCGGTATGTCCTATCTTGCCGGAAGATAATTCCCACTAAACCATGCCGGCATTATTCGTAATGCCGGCTTTTTTTATACTGAAGCCAGTTTAAGGAAGCATCATGAATATCATTGTTTGCATCAAACAGGTGCCGGACGTCACGGAAGTCAAGTGGGACGAAAACGGTTCATTGATCCGGACAGGACTTCCCAGCATCATCAATCCAAATGACAGACACGCAATCGAAGCAGCCCTTTCGCTCAAGGACATCCACGGCGGAGAAGTAACTGTAATATCAATGGGACCTCCCCAGGTTGAGGAATCATTGAGAGAAGCCCTTGGCATGGGATGCGACAAAGCAATTCTTCTGACAGACCGCAAATTCGGAGGAGCTGACTGCTGGGCAACCGCATATACACTCGGACTTGCCATAAAGAAAATCGGCAAATTCGATATGGTAATCACAGGCGTTGAAGCAATGGACGGAAACACCGCCCAGGTTGGCCCTGAAATAGCCGACTTCCTCAATCTTCCGCTTTGCTCATACGCACTTGAAATCAAATGCGAAAACGGCAAGGTCAATGTTCTTCAGAACATGGGCGCAGTTGTGAGAGAGCTTGAAGCCCCTCTGCCATGTCTCATCACAGCAGAAAAAGAGCTTAATGAGCCCCGCGTTGCTCCTATGGACAAGATAATGGAAGCCTATGAGAAGGAAATCGAAATGTGGGGATTTGAAGCCCTTGACGGCGAACCTGCCAATTTCGGTCTCAAGGGATCTCCGACAAGACTCAGAAAGGTTTTCACTCCAAAGCGCATCAAAGGAAAAGTGGAAATTCTTGAGGGTGATCCTGTAGAAGCTTCAAGAAAGCTTGTGGAAAAACTTAAAGAACATAATCTTGTCTAATTTTTAATAAAGCTAAGGTGAGTCTATCATGACTGATACTAAAGATTTTAGTGATTACAAAGGCGTATGGGTTTTTATAGAGCAGCTTGACGGCGACCTCACCCGTACAACCCTTTCCCTGGAAATGCTTGGAGAAGGCCGCAAACTTGCAGACAAGCTCGGGACTGAACTGGTTGCATTTCTTCTTGGACACAATGTAAAAAAACTGGCCGAAGAGCTTGTTCATTATGGTGCGGACAAGGTTCTACTTGCAGATGATCCGGCACTCGCAAATTACAGAACCGGACACTACACAGACATCATATGCAAGGAAGCACTGGAAAGAAAACCTGATATCCTTCTTGTTGGAGCTTCTCCGGTTGGAAGGGATCTTGCTCCGAGAATTTCCTACAGGCTTCATACAGGCTGCACCGCAGACTGTACTCTGCTTGACATTGACGAGGAAAAAAAGATCCTGGTTTCAACGCGCCCTGCTTTTGGCGGAAACGTCATGGCTACCATTCTATGCCCTGATCACAGACCGCAGATGTCGACTGTCCGTCCAGGCGTTATGGAAGTTCCGCAGAAGGATATGGCCCGCAAGGGTGAAGTCATAGATCTAAAGGTTTCTGTCGATGACGCAAAAGATCCTGTGAAGGTTCTTTCATCCAGAAAACGTGAACATTCAGGCATCAATATTCAGGAAGCCGAAAGAATTGTTGCTGTTGGTATGGGAGCAGGTGATACCCATACATTTGCAAAGCTCGAAGAGCTTGCAAAAGAGCTTGATGCCCATATCGGCGGAACCCGTCCTGTTGTCGAGGCATGCCTTATCACCCATGACTGCCAGATCGGCCAGACAGGCAAGACCGTAAGGCCTGAGCTTTATATAGCCTGTGGTATTTCAGGAACCGTGCAGCACACAACAGGCATGTCAGGAGCAAAGACCATCGTTGCCATAAACAAGGACGCAAATGCGGAAATATTCAATTTTGCCCATTACGGAATTGTTGGCGACGCTTCAAAGATTGTCCCTGCACTGATCGAACAGATCAGGAGCGCCAAGGCAGTCAACTGATATCTAAAAACCACGCTTGAACAAAAAAGCCTGTCTGTTCCTTAAGTATTGGAGCAGTCAGGCTTTATCAGTCTTAATGATTCCAATGTCACAGAATGCCTATTTCTGTCATTCCGGCGAAGGCAAAAATTCTGAATAAACCGGCTCAAGCCGAAGCCTTTAAAGAAAATCCTTGAGCAGCCTCTTGAAAAGAACTTTTTCCTCTGTCGAGAAACTCTTCAGAAGATCCTCGTTTACAGATTCCCTTTCGCTAAAAAGAAGCGGTTTTAGTTCATTTACTTTTGGGCCAAGATAAATCCTTGAAATTCTTTTGTCTTCAGGATCGGTTTCTTTTTTTATCCACCCAGACTCAGCCATTCTGTCCAGAACACCAGATACTGTCGCATTGTCAGATATTAAAAGCTTGCCTATTTCACCGGTTGTAAGCCCCTCATGCGCCATTACAACTTCAAGAATAAGATGCTGTACAGTTGTAAGCCCATAAGGCTGGAGCTTTTTTTTCATATAGCTCTGGGATTTCTGGTTAGCCTTTGCCAATAGAAAGGCTATGCATTCATTATAATCCATTACTTCTCCAATTTATTTAGCATACTAAATACATTGTTATAAAATGGGCGTCAAGAATATATTGCATACTAATTATCATAGACCATTATAGCAACGACTGCTCGAATAATTAAAATGCTCAAAATTACCGATAGTCTTAACCAATACAATAAAAAGAGACCTCCCAGCAAGACGCAGGAACACTTTATTCTGTTTTGCAATGAAAAAAATTGGTGTATTGATTTTTCATTAATATTTTTTGTAACCATTCAGTTAGCTTTTTAATAAGGATAGCTTTATTCTTGGAAAACCCTTTTTGTAAAAAGTGTTTTCCAAACCTTTCCCAAAAACTTTTTTATGATATTTTTAAGAAAGTTATGCACAACGGATTCAGACAACAAATCCAAAACCTGAAGTTTTTTGCCAAGCTTTTTTTCAAAAAAGCGTCCTTTTAAAAGGTTGAATTTCATATTTGGTGAATAGATACTATTTTTTTGCATAAATCTTCCAAAGACTGACCGATGATCCTTCATTACAGAATAATCAAACATCTGCTGTGGATTTCAGGGCTGGTGATATCATTCATGCTCGGGTATTTTGCGGTCAGAAACTATCTTTTTGCCGTACCCGTGGCTGAAGGAAATCTGCGGGGAATGGCCCTTGCCCTCTCATCTTCCATAGAATCCCTTGCCCGCAAAGATGCATCCCTTGATATTCTTCATGAATTACGCAGTTCAGACATTGCTTTTTTTTCAGTGATAAACAGCACAGGAGTCCAGATTTTTCATTCAAACCATGAGCTTGAGGGCTCCATTGCAGAAGATTTTGATTTCAATCCTGATTCATACGCAAACGGCTACTCCGAAGCCAGGCTGGTTCTTGGAACAGGCGAGGATGCCTTTGAATTCGCTTACCCCCTGCATTTTCCTGACAGAACCCTGATGCTGAGACTGGTTCTGCATGCTTACAGAGCCGACGCCATTGTAAAAAGAGCGCAAATGGGCATGATGGCTATTTTTTCACTAATGGCCGCAGCCTGGATCATGGGGATTTTTATATACAGGCTTGCCATAAATGCGGAAAACCAGAGAAAAGAAATGTATAAACAGGAAAATCTGGCAAGGCTTGGAACAATGGGTGCGGTTCTGGCTCATGAGGTCAGAAATCCCCTTGCCGGAATAAAAGGCTATGCCCAGCTGCTTGGAGAAGGCCTTGCGGATGAAAACAAAAAAGAATACGCCGCCCTCATAGTCACTGAAACGCTGAGGCTCGAAAACCTGGTAAATGATCTTCTTGCCTACGCAAAAAAAGAAAGACCTGAGTCTTTGCCTGTCAAGGCAACGAATATCATAAACCAGGCCCTGAATCTCGCGGAAGGCTCATTAACAAAAAAAATCAGTATAAAAAAGGATCTGGAGCCTGAAATTGTTGTAATGGGCGATGAAGACAGACTTTTACAGATTCTGCTGAACCTTATCAGAAATGCTATTCAGGCAATGCCCGACGGAGGCCTGATAAATATTTCCGCAAAAAAAGCAGGCAGGCTTGTGAATATTGAAATTTCAGACACAGGCAGAGGCATTAATCCAAACGATATTGGGCAAATATTTGAGCCTTTTTATACGACAAAAGCGAGGGGAAGCGGCTTCGGACTTGCCATAAGCAGAAAATACGCAGAAGAGATGGGCGGATGGCTCACAGCTTCGGATAATCAGGAAAAAGGCGCCTTGTTCAGGCTTATTATTCCGTCAGCAGGCAGAAAGGATTAAAATAAATGAGCGCCAGAATTCTCATAACAGAGGATGACAATACATTCAGAAGCCTTCTGAAAGCTATCCTGCAAAGCGAAGGATACGAAACAAGGGAAGCTGAAAATGCAGAAGACGCCCTTATTCTTCTGGAAAAAGAGAGTTTTGACCTTGTCCTGACTGATCTTAAAATGCCTGGGATGAGCGGTCTTGACCTTTTCAGAATCGTCCGCAGCGATCCTTCCCACCCCGCGTTTATTGTTCTGACCGCTTTTGGCACCATTGAGGAAGCTGTTTCAGGCACAAGGGACGGAGTTTTTGATTTTCTAACCAAACCGCTAAAAGACCCTGAATCACTCAGAACAGTTGTCAGAAAAGCCCTCGAAGAAAAAAAACGCGAAAGGGAATACGCAGGGCTGAAGGAAAAAGAGAGCTCAGGGTTTCCTCCTGACGAGATCATGTTTGCAGGAAAAGCCATGAAAGAGGTTAAACGCCTGATATCTGACGTGGCCCAGGCCCAGGCAACCGTTCTGATCCAGGGGGAAAGCGGAACAGGCAAGGAGCTTGCCGCAAAAACGGTTCACATGATGAGCAAAAGAAACTCTTCTGCCTTTATACCCGTAAACTGCGCCGCAATCCCGGACAATCTTCTTGAAAGCGAGCTTTTCGGGCATGAAAAAGGTGCTTTTACAGGAGCAATCCAGGCAAGACGGGGCAAATTTGAGCTTGCGCACGGCGGAACCCTTTTTCTGGATGAAATAGGAGAACTTCCGCTTTCTCTTCAGGCAAAGCTTCTAAGGGTTCTTCAGGAAAGAAAATTCGAGAGAGTTGGAGGAAACAGGGAAATTTCGGTTGATGTAAGAGTTGTCGCAGCCACAAACAGATCCTTGTTTGAAGAGGTTCAGGAAAAAAGATTCAGGGACGATCTTTATTACAGAATAAATGTTTTCCCCATCACCCTGCCCCCTCTTAGACAGCGAGAAGATGCCATTCCCGTGCTTGCGGATTATTTCATCAGAAAATTCAGCGGTCAGATAGGCAAAAAGATTTCAGGGCTGGAACCAGGGGCAGAGCAGGCTATAATGGAATACTCCTGGCCAGGTAATATCAGGGAACTGCAAAACGCGATCGAAAGGGCAGTCATCCTTGGCAAAGGTGTTCTAAAGATATCGGATTTCCCGGATATCAGGGAAAGGCCTGTTCAAGACTCTGATGAAATGCGGGAAAGCCCTGCTCTTGAAGAAATTGAGAAAAGAGCCATAATCGAAGCTCTGAAAAAAAGCGGAAACAACAGGACTTTGGCCGCCGATCTTCTTGGAATATCAAGAAGAACCCTTCAATATAGGATAAAGGATTACGGACTCAGCCGGAAAAAATGAGGTGCACGGCGCTATTTCACGCACAGCTTTTATTCAGGCAAATGATACACTCAAGGTCTGAGCACACTCTGCGTTGTGCAGCATAAGTGCAAAACAAAGCGCAATTTGTGCATAATCTGCACAAGAGCTAAACATACGGCACGGCCTGATAAAACAGAATAAATAAATATATCAGACTGTTAAAAATAAATAATAACATGGCACGGCTCATGCTCTATATCTCCACAGATGCAATATGGCATCAGAAATTCAAGATTTTTTCTAAAATTTATGGAGGATGGTCATGAAAGCAAAATCAATTGCAACCGGTATTCTTGCAGCGGCATTCATTATTTCTGCGGGCAGTGAGGTTTTTGCCCGTAACGCCGGACAAGGTGGAGGCCAGAGGCTGAGGGACGGAAGCTGCGTCACAGCGCCGACTTCTTCAACACCGATTCAGCAGCAGGATCGTCTCAGGGACGGTTCATGCCTTACACAGAATGGGACAAGCAGAACCTCTACACAAGGCCAGGGAAGAACCTTAGGGCCTGGAGACGGTACTGGAAACGCAACACGCCCTCTTGACGGCACAGGCTTTGGGAGCCCTGCCGCGAAAAAATAAAAGGAGTCTTTATGTTTTCTGGCCGCTTTTTATGCCTTTTTATTGTCTTTTCAATGATTGCCATTCCATGCCCGGCATCCGCAGGATGGTTTTTCGGAGATGACAATGACTGGAGTAAAAGCGGCTTTGATAATGAATCGGGCAATGAATCCGGCTATGACATCAACACAGTAGTGACATTAAAAGGCAAGGTTTCGGAAATAAAAACCGATGAGTCTTCAAACCCTTATGACCCTGCCCAGATAGTTATCAAGACTTCGGAAGAATCCGTGACTCTGGTTCTTGGGCCAAAGGATTTCTGGCAGGAAAAGGGCATTAAAGTCAAAAAAGACGACGAACTGACTGTCCGCGGTTCAAAGGCCCAGGGCAAGAACGGCAAAATATATATATTTGTGCAAAGCCTTACTGTTCCTTCCTCAGACAGCCCTGTAGTCATAAGAAACTATAACGGAAAACCTGCCTGGTCAGGCGGTGGCGGAGCAGGAAACACTCCCCACAGGACAGCTCCCATGAGAAGATACAGGGGAGGCCGAAACCATTAACTCATGACAACATGGCCATATATCTAAAAAAGCGTAATCAAAATTATGAAAAATAAATATTTTCAGCTTATTATGATCATAACATGCGGCTTTTTTCTTATTGGGTCTATAAATTGCCAAGCGGCGTCTGCCCTTGATCTAAAAGTACCGGATCTAAAAAATCAGGACAAGCCGTTCATGTCCGCTGGAATTGGATTTGATTACGCTACAGGAGATTTTGGAACAAATACGACCACTGATTTCATCAATATACCTCTGATTATTAACGTTTTTCCAAATGACAGACTCGATGTTGAATTAACCATGCCTTTTGTATATCAGAACAATGCCAGCAATTTTTACAGCGTATCAGGGGGACGATATCAATATAAAAATGGCTTAATGACTAATGCAATGGCCAGTGCGAAATCAAAGCAGGGAGCCATGAATTCCGACGCATCTGGAAACAGTTCAGACGGGAACCCGGGGAATCAGGAACAGAATGACAATGATGAAGCAGTCAGCGGATTAGGGGATATCACCATTTCAGCGGGTTATGCTATGCTGGAAGAAGGAAAAATCACCCCCAGGATCAGACTGGAAGCATTCATGAAACTGCCCACAGCTGATAGCGACGAAGGTCTTGGAACAGGAAGCTTTGACTGGGGGCCAGGAATTTCATTCAGCAAATGGCTTGGAAAATGGCAGCTTTTTGCCCAGGAACGATATATTGTCTGCGGATCATCGGATTATTACGATATGGAAGATCATTTTACCCATGAAGCCGAGATTGGCTATCAAATCGAAGAATCGTTCTACGGTGCATTATCCATTTACGGAGCCACAGAATCATCAGAAGATTCTGATACACCGCTTGAAGGCAGAATAAAAACCAGGGTGAGCCTTATGCCTGAGATCATTCTCGAAGCTTATATTCTTAAGGGATTTTCCGACGGCAGCCCTGATTTTGGAGCTGGAGCGTCAATTTTTCATGATTTCTGATGGTTTAAATTGAGTATGCACTGTCTGATTACCTGAAAGTTTTTGCGTAGCTTATTTCAAAAAGCGACCGACCTGAGGCCCATAAATTTCGATTTTTGATCGATGATTTTTGAAATATTGGTCTGGTTACATCAATCATAAATCCAAATTCTTAAATCAAGCTTCTGCATTTAAATATTCTGCAAAGCCTCCTGAAGGCAATCTTTGAGGGATTTCATCTTATAGGGTTTCTGGATAAATCCGGCCAGAGCGTTTCCTGAAAACCTTGAAGCAATTTCATACTCAGTATAGCCACTCGAAATAATG
Organism: Desulforegula conservatrix Mb1Pa; assembly: GCF_000426225.1. Lineage (NCBI taxonomy): Bacteria > Pseudomonadati > Thermodesulfobacteriota > Desulfobacteria > Desulfobacterales > Desulforegulaceae > Desulforegula > Desulforegula conservatrix. Next base: position 9,587 of record NZ_AUEY01000012.1, on the reverse strand, counting down.
ACTTTTACTTCAGGATTTATTACCATCAGTTCTTTCAAGGTTTCTTCACCATTCATTTTGGGCATTGTAAGATCAAGAATGACTGCGCTTATTGAACCTTTTTGAGAGGAATATATCTCAACGGCCTCCCTACCGTCAGCTGCAGTAACAGTATCAAAACCAAGTCTTGAGAGCATTGCCTTACCAAGATTTCTGATACTCTCTTCGTCATCGACAAGAAGAATTGTCCCACCACCTTTCCATGTTTCATCAATTAATACAGCAGCGTCACCTTCCTGCTTTGCAGCTTCTTCTGATGCAGGAAAAAGGATTCTGAACGTAGTACCCTTTCCAGGCTCTGAAAAAACCTTTAAAGCACCCTTGTGGCCACGAACTATTCCAATGACCGCAGACATTCCAAGGCCTCTTCCTGTAAATTTTGTTGTAAAAAATGGCTCAAATATCCTTGAAACTGTTTCATAATCCATTCCGCATCCTGTGTCAGAGACTTCTATCCAGACATGCTTCCCCCCGGATATACTTTCATTAACACAGGAATCGCCCAGGTATTCAATGGAACAGTCCATGCTTCCTGTGGAGATATCAATGCGGCCCTCCCTGTCTCCGATTGCCTCTGAGGCGTTGATCACAAGATTCATGAGTATCTGCCTGATCTGGGTGGCGTCGCCTTTTATTGCGGGAATACTGTTTTCTATATGAAGAGAAAGACGGGCTTTTTTGGATATAGATGTTTTAAGAAGATGAACCATCTCCTCGATGAGTTCCTTCAGATCAATATTCTCGATTACAAACCTTCCCTTGCCTGAATAAGCAAGCATCTGCCTGCAAAGATCCGCCGCCCTCCTCGATGCCTTTTCTATCTCGCTGATGCTTTCCCTGGCCGGAGACATTGGAGACAGCTCGTCAAGGGCAAGATCAGCATGCCCAAGTATAGCCATGAGAATATTATTGAAATCGTGGGCAATACCACCTGCAAGAACTCCAAGACTTTCAAGCTTCTGGGTCTGAAGAAGCTGGCGTTCAAAATCTATTTTCTCCCTCTCGGATCTTTTAAGATCCGTAAGATCTGCAATAAATCCTTCAAGGGCTATAATTTCACCGGCCTCCGAGTAGACAGCGCATCCTTTTTCCCAAAACCAGCGTTCTTCGCCGGTCGGCAGAACAACGGGATACTCGGCCTGAATGTATTTTTTTTCTGCGATTGCCGCCTGCCATTCCTCCCATAATCTTTCCCTGTGATCAGGATGAATGAGTTCATTGAAACTAAGGACTCTGTTATCAATGAAATCTTCAGGATCATACCCTGTGAGTTCTTTGCAGCCGTCGCTTATGAATTCCATTGTCCAGTTTTCATCATTTCTGCATCTGTAAGCTATGCCTGGAAGATTGGACATGAGTGTTGAAAGCTTTCTCTCGCTTTCCCTCAGGTCATTTTCAGCCTTCACTGCCTTGGTTATATCATGAATGACCCCGTAAACGCCGAACCTCTCGGGGTCATATCCGGCTATGGAATGAATATCGATTATTTCACCATCAGATGGTCTTTTGATTTTGAACCTGACATCATATGGAGAATTTACAGCAATCAGCTCCATCATTGCCTTGTCAAGCATAGTCCTGTATTCAGGCAAAGGGAGCTGCTGAATCTCACGGATAGCCCATTCCCTGTCCCCCATGCCATAGATTTCCCTGGCGCCTTCAGATGCGTAGACAAGATCGTCATTGAGCCTAAATCCCCAATTGCCGAATCCGGCCACCTGTTCGGCTCTTCTCATTCTTGCAAGGTGATCAATGAGCTTTGCCTCGGTTCTTTTCATTTCAGTTATGTCATCAAAGGTGGAAAAAGCCTGGTACGGCTTTTCTTCTCCGTCCCTGAATTCAGGATAGGCATTTATCCTGATCCATTTCTGCTGTTTTTCAAGCGGGTTGAATACTCCCATCACGACATTATGTACGGTCTTTCCGGTTTTAAGGGCAATGGCCGAAGGATGGTCTTCTCCGGGGAAATCAGATCCATCCTCACGAACGGCCTTCCATCTTGGATCCCTTGAGACCCTTCCGAGGAGCTCATCCTTTGTAAGCCCAAGAATTTTTGCGGCAGCAGGGTTTACTGAAATGATCCTGCCCGAAGGATCATGGTAAATAACACCAAGCGGCATGGTTTCAAACAGTTTTGCGCAGCTTGATATTTTCTGATTCTGACATTCAGAGCGTTTTTTTACAGATATGATTTTTTTTATAAAATCCATGAAATTGAACCTAAAAATAAAAAACCAATGATTAGAATATATGATCGGGCAGTGCGGAAAAAGCTTCGGATACTTGAAAAGCGGTTCAAACTAACATATTCAAACTGTCTGTGTACAGACGTTTTTGCAATGGCCGTTCTATCAAAAACCATTTTTAAATAATTGGTATTCTGTTTTTTTCTTGAACACTTTTGGCTCTTCTGCAAAAACAAAAATATAATCCCAAATAGTATATGCGATTACAAAATCAATAATAATTAAGGACTCAAAATGGCATTCGATCCGACAAAGATGCAGGACTGGGAAATCTCGGAAGCTGCTGAAAAAAATATGCCCACCCCGTATGAATGGGCAGACAGATTAGGTCTTGAAAAAGATGAAATAATACCGATGGGAAAACTGGCAAAACTGGACTTTCTAAAAATAATTGAAAGACTTAAAGACAGGCCAGACGGCAAATATATCGAAATCACGGCCATTACTCCAACTCCTCTGGGTGAAGGCAAAAGCACCACATCCATCGGCCTGATCGAAGGACTCGGAAAGAGGGGCAAAAACGTTGGTGGCGCCCTTCGTCAGCCATCAGGCGGGCCTACCATGAACGTAAAAGGAACTGCCGCAGGCGGGGGTAACGCCCTTTTAATCCCTATGACGGAATTCTCCCTTGGTCTTACTGGTGATATCAATGACATCATGAACGCCCACAACCTTGCCATGGTAGCCATGACTGCAAGGATGCAGCACGAGCGCAACTATACGGACGAACAGCTCAGCCGTCTTTCAGGAATGAGGCGTCTTGACATAGATCCGACAAGGGTTGAAATAGGCTGGGTAATTGACTACTGCGCCCAGGCTCTCAGAAATATGACAATAGGCTTGGGCGGACGTTTTGACGGTTACACCATGCAGTCAAAATTCAACATTGCAGTAAGCTCGGAATGCATGGCAATTCTCTCGATAGCAAAGGATCTTGCTGACCTGAGGGAGCGCCTTGCCAACATCACGGTGGCATTTGACAAGACAGGCAAACCAGTTACGACAGGAGATCTTGAAGTAGCAGGCGCGATGGCGGCATGGATGAGAAACACGATCAATCCGACGCTGATGTGTACGGCAGAATACCAGCCATGCATGGTTCATGCAGGACCATTCGCAAACATAGCCATTGGCCAGTCTTCCATTATTGCAGACAGGGTCGGCCTCAAGATGTTCGATTACCATGTTACTGAAAGCGGATTTGCGGCAGACATAGGTTTTGAAAAATTCTGGAACGTAAAATGCCGTTACAGCGGACTAAAACCCCATGTGTCAGTTCTCACAGTTTCAATCAGAGCGCTGAAAATGCACGGCGGCGGCCCGAAAGTTGTTCCAGGGATAGCTCTTCCTGAAGAATATACAAAAGAAAATCTGGGGCTTCTTGAAAAAGGCCTCGCAAACATGATCCATCACATCGGAACCATAAGAAAATCAGGCATGAATCCTGTGGTCTGCATTAATGTTTTCCATACTGATACAGAAGAAGAAATCAAGATGGTCAAACGAGCCGCAGAAGCTGCTGGTGCAAGATGCGCTGCTTCACGCCACTGGCTTTCAGGAGGCGAAGGCGCCCTCGAGCTTGCTGATGCCGTAATAGACGCATGCGAGGACGAGACGCATTTCAATTATCTTTATCCGCTTGAAATGAAACTTCGTGACAGGGTGGATAAAATTGCACGGGAAGTTTACGGAGCAGACGGAGTATCATGGTCGCCGGATGCAGAGAAAAAGGCGAAGATGCTCGAAGCAGACTCTCAATATGATGACTACGCTACAATGATGGTCAAGACCCACCTAAGCCTTACCCACGATCCTAATCGCAAAGGCGTTCCAAAGGGCTGGACTCTGCCAATAGAAGATGTTCTCATATATTCGGGTGCTAAATTCCTGTGTCCTTGCGCTGGCAAAATAAGCCTGATGCCTGGAACAGGCTCAAATCCAGCGTTCAGAAGAATTGACGTGGATCCGAAAACAGGAAAAGTTTCAGGCCTGTTTTAAGAAAACAGAAATAATTGGGGAAACTTTTTAAAAAAGTTTCCCCAACCACTTCAAAAACTTCAATACTGCCCACAAAAGAATTTATCTTCAAAATCTGGATCATTAAATTTCTTGCCAAGTTTTTTTGCGTATTAATTATGTATTTTTCAAAAAAATGAAAAAATATTGGTGGGCTACAATTATTTTGATAATGAAATCGTTAAAGATTTTGTATTCAATTGATGCCAAGGCATTATTTCCCTTAAAAAACATCGTTTGAAAGCCCTTGGAATTGACTAAAAGGCAGTGCCTGTCTATATTTTGCAGAGAACTTTGAATGCGAATCAGAATTAATGGATTATGCAGGAGATTTAAATGTCATCAAAAAAAGCTCACCACAGTGCAAAGCATCACCAGATTGTTTCTGATGTTCTGAAAGAAAGGGAAAAAAGAGAAAAAACTTACAGGGAAAAGGCTCTGAAGCTTTTCCCATGGATTTGTGGAAAATGTGCGCGGGAGTTTTCCGGAAAAAGACTCAAGGAACTCACTGTTCATCACAAAGACCACAACCATGACAATAATCCGCCGGATGGCAGCAACTGGGAACTTCTCTGCATATACTGCCATGACAATGAACACTCAAGGGATCAGGTTGCAGACTGGTATGAAGGATCAGAAGCCGGTGGAAATAACAAACCTTCAACTACATTCAAGGCTTTTGAAGATCTCGCCAATCTCCTGAAATCAAAGGAAGGCGGGAAATAGTTTTATTGGGCTTGGGTTGTTGAATTAAGGGTTTCTCTAAAAATTAGAATTTTTGATGTGGTAGCCCAAGGGAATCAGCAGCGGCGCACGGAGAACCGGAGTTTATGCGGTATAAATGAGGATTCGAGTACGACGCTGACGCAGCTAATGCGCAAAAAGGCAATTTTTAGAGGTGGCCTTAAGCAAAAGTTGGGTGCGTGGCGTTTTCCCACGCACCGTTTATATAAACCAAATGGTGACAGCTACATAAAGCCGCTAATTCAGCAATAATGCCCAAAACAGGAAAGGGAATAAAAAGATGCGGTTTCCCTTTGTTTTCAACACATTACCAGTCAATCGGATGATAATCCTTCAGAAACTTACCGCACCAATGCTTGCCAGTCAGAATTCCATCAAAAAATGGATCACAAACCCTTGCTGCTCCGTCCACAATATCAAGCGGAGGCTGAAAATCGTGGAGCTCCTGTTTGATTGCCGAAAGCTTTGCAGGATCTTCATCAGTAACCCAGCCTGTATCAACCGCGTTCATATAAATTCCGAACTTCGCAAGTTCAGCAGCAGCAGTATGTGTGAGCATATTAAGCGCAGCCTTTGCCATATTCGTATGCGGATGCCTTCCGGTTGACTTGAACCTGAAAAATTTTCCTTCCATTGCAGTCACATTGACTATGTGCTTCTGGCCGGTATAATCGCGCTGCATCATGGGCGCTAACCTGTTGCAAAGAACAAAAGGCGCAACAGCATTTACAAGCTGAATTTCAAGCATTTCAGCTGTCTGGATTTCTCCTAGTTTCAGCCTCCAGCTGTTTGTTTCCCTTAAATCCACCTGCTGAAGATCAGCGTCAAGTGCTCCTTTTGGGAAAACTTCGTCAACTGCGAGCGTATGATCGTAGGCATACGGAACCTGGGAAAGCTCGGCAGACGCCCTCAAACCGATTCCAGGAGCCTTGCCGTTCCAGGAAACAGGGAGTGCGGACTCATTTCCGACATTGGGAACAACAAAGGAATTTAGTCTGTTGACACATTCCTGATGCTGGCCGAGAAGATCCTGTACGCTTGCTGGCAGAGTCTGAATATCCTTTGTTTCATTTTCCATCATATGGGAATAGAACCCAGGAGGTCTGCGCACGGTCTGGGCCGCGTTATTTATGAGAAGATCCAGCCTGTCGTATGTCTGTTCAATATAGCTTGTGAATATTTCAACACTCGGAGTATGCCTGAGATCAAGGCCGTAAATCTGGAGCCTGTCCTTCCATACATTAAAATCTTCTTCCCTTGAATACCTCATGGCGGAATCAACCGGGAACCGTGTAGTTGCGATTACCCTCGCACCCGCGCGAAGCATCATCAGGCTTGCCTGGTATCCAATTTTGACCCTCGAACCTGTAATCAGGGCGACTTTGCCATGAAGAGGCGCTGTCTGGAATCTTTTCTGATAATTGAAGTCAGCACATTTGGGGCACATGGTGTCATAGAAATGATGGAGCCTTGTGAATTCCGCCTTGCAGACATAACAATTGCGCGGAGATTTCAGTTCAAGGTTTTCCGCTCCTTGGGCTGAATCAGAATCGGAGTTCAGATTTTCTATCATTGCAGGAGCTGTGAAAACCGCTGCTTCCCTTGCAGATCTGATACCTGTGGCTGCTCGAACAGCTTTTTCATGGGCAGTGATTTCCCTGCGTCGGCCTCGTTTTACCTCTCTGTTTCTTCTTCTGATATCATTCAGATCAGGTCTTGACACCTTGCCTGCCGCTGCCATCAGTGCGATTCTCTGATCTTCAGGCAGACTTGTAAACTGCTCCGGGTTTTCAATCATGGATTCAAGAATGGATATGCAGCCTGCAATCTCTTCCTGGGTGAGTGCTTTTTTTTCTTTGTCTTTCAATTCTTATGTTCCTGATAATGGTCATTAAAATAATTTGGAGTGAACTCTATACAGCATTTTTTAAAGAGATTCCAGAACGCTCTTTCAAGTGAGCATACATAAATGTGTTGGAAGAGAAGTTGTTGTTGTTTTTACAAAAAATGCCCCGGATGCTATTTAGGTTATTCAAACAGAAATAAGGGTATCTTTAAAAAAAGGAGGCTTCATGAAAGTATACGATCAAGTTCCAATAATAGATGAAATCCTTGAAAAATGGCGCAATTATCTAAAAAAGGATTACATTCCTTATAAAAATCACTGTTGCCGGGTTTTTAATTTCTGCGTAGCGCTCTGCGGTGAGAATTCGAAAAATATCCAAAAGAGTGGTATAGCGGCCGCGTTTCATGATCTTGGAATCTGGACAGATTGCACAGTGGAATACCTCGAACCATCCAGAAAACTTGCCCGTGAATATCTTGAAGGGGCAAATCTAAACGATTGGATCGCTGAGATAGAAGAAATGATTGAGCAGCACCACAAACTTACGACATATGAGTCAAAATCAGGTTTTGGTTCAGGCCCGGATAACAGCTGGATTGTTGAAGAATTCCGCAAGGCTGATCTGGTTGATGTTTCGCTTGGAATGATAAAATCAGGACTGCCTTCATCATTTGTCAGAGAAGTTCTTTCATTATACCCGAATGAGGGATTTCACATGCGGCTTCTTGAATTGACCGTTCAAAGGCTTAAAACTCATCCGTTCAGTCCATTGCCGATGATGAAGCTGTAGATGATAATTTATCTCCGATGTTTTTGGCGGCTATTTACATTATTGTCCTCAAGTTAAAGGATACGATTATGATTAAAGAAGAAAATATACGGGTATGTCCGGTAGAAAGAGCAGGCAGCCTTGACAACAGAATTCGAAAATGGCTGCAAGATCCTCAGAAAATACTGAAACCATATATCAAAGAAGGGATGACAGTTCTGGATATAGGATGCGGTCCGGGCTTTTTCTCTGTTGATATGGCTCAGATGGTTGGCCAATCAGGCCGGATTATAGCATCTGATGTGCAGGAAGGCATGCTTCAAAAACTGAGGGACAAGATTCAGGGGACAAAGCTTGAGGAACGAATAACTCTTCATAAGTGCAAAGCTAATAAAATAGGCCTATCAGAGAGTGTTGATTTTATTTTGGCGTTTTATGTTCTTCATGAGATCCCTGATCAGGAAGCCTTTTTCAATGAGATTAAATCTATACTGAAAACAAAAGGGAAAATTTTCATAACAGAGCCTCCTTTCCATGTTTCAAAAAAAGATTTTAAAGAAACTGTCAGAATAGCAGGGACATGCGGGTTCACAAAGGTTGAAAGCCCGAAGGTGTTTCTAAGCAAAGCAGTTGTCTTGGAAACAGAATATACCGGCGTTTTGAATTGACAGGCCTTAAAGCTTAAGGAAGCTATTGACATCAAGACTATTTGTTGATTATGGGCTATTTATGAGTTGAAACAAATAAACGACTCCATAGCATCCATTGTTTCACGAGTAAATTAACCTGTGGCATTCGAGCAAGCATGTGTACTTTTTTGATGTTTTTAGCTTAGGTCTGTATCTCCTCCAGCAAGCTTGCCTGAATTTTTCCTTTTGTATCTTTAATATCCAACCAGTTTATCGAATCTCGCAAACCTGAATATTTGTTACCCTTATTAAATTTGTTGGATCACTATTCTGAAAAAGACACCGCCAATCTTTTATATATTTACCTGTATAAACAGTATATTATGTACTTAAACATCATATACCTCAGCTATTGGCACCAGTATTGCTATACATAGTTTCAAAGCAAAAAGCTTTTTCATAATCCTCTCCTTTCGCAAAAGAGCCGCCGATGGCGGCGGCTCTAAAAAAGAATGGGCGTTGAATAAAGAAGCCGTCCGTGGAATTCGGACTTAGGGATATAAACATTTAAGATGCACATGAATGGAACTAAAAAAAACAATATGTTTTCTGAAAAGGAAAAAGTCGTGAACAGATTTATGAAATCATCTTTAACAGGAATATTGGTATTATTGTTAGGTTCAGGCGCTGCTTTTGCCGGAACCAATGATTCAAAAATAAAGACTCATGAATATGCTCAAAATAAAAGAATAACCCAAGGCATTGAAAGCGGCCAGCTGACAAAAAAAGAAGCTGGAGCTCTTAATGCTGAACAATCAAAAATAAAAAATGACGAAAAAAATATGAAATCTGATGGAACCCTAACTGGAAAGGAGCGAGCAAAAATCAGCAGAGAGCAACATAGGGCAAGCAATGATATCCAAAAGTTAAAACACAATAATAAGACCTTAAATTAACACGAAATCGACTTCACAATCCCCCTTGCGCATAACCCGCCTGCTTAAGCAGGCGGGTTTTTTGTTTGCCCGGCAAAGCCGTGCCCCCGTCTGTTTGAAAGAAAGCAGAGATACCCCGTCCGAGGGGAAATCAATCCGAATCGCAAGGGCGCTACTGGTAACGGTAGGGTTTGAAGGAAGCGACAGGAAGAGAATGGTACATAGCGAAAGCGAACCTGATACGGCTCGTGCAGAGGGTCAGGCTGCAAAATATGGCGAAGCCCGGTACTCGGACAGACTGCACGAGTGATTGAGGATGTGATTATTCTCAGGGAGCGGAAATTAACCGGGGAAGCCCTGTAG
>NZ_AUEY01000011.1 GCF_000426225.1 Desulforegula conservatrix Mb1Pa | reverse complement strand
ATATTGCACTTTCTTTTTGTCTGGCCAAATCTCGAAATACATCTCCCAAATATTTCCTCAATTCTACATAAATAGTCTTTTTTCTATACTTTGGAATCCATACTACATGATACTTGCATTCCCAGGTACTATGGCTTAGGCTTTGTCTCTCGCTCATTGAAGTCTCCTTTAACTTGAACTTTAGGCGGTTCAGTTATTGGAGACTTCTTCTTATTCCAGGATCTGTCAAACTCTGTGAGTCCACCGGCAGAGCCGGGGGTTTACTTATGATTAATTAATGCGAAATATCACAAAGAACATGCATGTCAACAAGAATCACTAAGTAATCAAGGGTGATATACTGTCATACAAAAGGAAACAGAGTTTAAAAAAGAACCGGACAATGCTGCACAGCACTTGATTGATTTCTATTAAAATGGAGATAATGTCTGTTAAAGAAACTTTGGACAAGAGCTATACGATATCACTGCAATATTAAACTCTTCAGATACCGCTTTGTCATAAAACAAGTCTGAGCAAGAATGACCGAAATAGATTTTTTGGAGTCCTTATCTATCATTGATGGTCTAGCAAAAAGTCAGAAAAGGGTTTTAGAGTCACACCGGCATTGATCCGGCATCTTTGTATTATCAGATATTTCTGGATCCCGGCCTGCGCGGGAATGACATAAAGAGGAAAAGGCAGGCAATCGAAGCATTTCTTTCTGGAGACTCGAAGCCGGACTTTAGTCATCCTTATCAATAATTTTTTCACACTTTCTTCATATTCATTTCAAACTGTTTTCATTTCTCCTTTCTATTCTTTGATCATGAATCAAGAACAATTCATTTCAAACCATAGCAAAGGAGAAAATTATGAGTGAAAAAACCGGTTTTATAAATTCTGTGTCACTGAAACTTATTGTCATTGGCTTTCTTGTTCTTGCGCTGCTTGTTCCAAAAAGCATGATTTCATCCCTTATTTCCGAGAGGTCAGCCAGAAAAGCCGAAGTCATAAGGGAGCTGAGCGACAAATGGGGAGGAGACCAGACTGTTTCCGGCCCTGTGCTTACAATTCCTTACAAGAAAGCCTATGAGAATAAGGACGGAGAGCTGAGGTATACGGTTGAAATAATGAATTTTCTTCCTGAAAAACTTGCAATAAAGGGGAAAATCATTCCTGAAGTCAGATACAGAAGCATTTACAAGGCTGTTCTGTACAATGCTGATCTCGAGATAAACGGAGAGTTTTCCAAACCTGACTTCGCAGATTCAGGCATAGCTCCTGAAAACATTATCTGGTCAGGAGCTGCCGTGAGTCTTGGAATATCGGATATGAAAGGAATAAAGGAAAGCATAGAGGCAAAGATCGGAAATGCTGAAACAGTAATGAACCCAGGCGTTTTAAGCACAAAAATCATAAATTCAGGTGTCGGCTCCAGAATAAATCTTGATGGCGGTGAAACCCTGATTCCCTTCAGTTTCAAGCTGAATCTTAACGGAAGTCAGAATCTTGACTTCATGCCTCTTGGTAAAACGACCACCGTGGCGCTTGAATCAAGCTGGGCCAATCCAAGCTTCACAGGCGCATTTCTGCCGGAAAAAAGAACGATTACAGACAATGGCTTTTCAGCTGAATGGAAGGTGTTTCATCTGAACAGAAACTATCCCCAGAAATGGTCAGGAGAGCTTCATAAAATCTGCGGTTCTGCCTTTGGTCTTGATCTTATAATAACTGCTGATGTTTATCAGAAATCTGAAAGAACCATCAAATACGGCCTGATGTTCATAGTGATGACTTTTTCAGTGTTCTTTTTTGCGGAAATCCTCATGTCCAGAAGGGTTCATCCTGTCCAGTATCTCATGATAGGGTTTGCCCTCACAATGTTTTACGTACTTCTTACCGCCCTTGCTGAGCATATCGGGTTTGACATCTCTTATTTCATATCAGCAACTGCAATTGTTGCTCTAATAACAGGATATTCAAAGGCGATAATGGGAGGCAAGGCATTCACTCTATCGGTTTTTTCAGCTCTTTCATTGCTTTATGCCTACCTGTATGTAATTCTTCAGCTTGAGGATTATGCCCTGATCATGGGCAGCTTAGGACTTTTTGCGGTTCTTGGCTTATCAATGTATCTTACAAGAAATATCGACTGGTATTCCCTTAATTTTGGAAGAAATCCTAAGGAACAGGAATAGTTCAATGTCGGGTTACGGGCAAAGAACGCTCTAACCCGACAAATAGCATTATTGGCGGTAAATTAACCATACAAGGCTGAAAAATATGAAACACAGGGTTCTGATTGTTGAAAATGAACCGGCCATAGCTGACACGATTCAATACGCCCTGGAAACCGATGGTTTTGAAACCACATGTCTTTATTCAGGCCTTCCGGTTCTGGGGCTTCTTGCCATAGAAAACATGGATCTGATAATACTTGATATTGGCCTTCCGGACATAAACGGATTTGAGCTTTGCAAGGAAATCAGAAAAAACAGGGAGATTCCCATTATTTTTCTGACAGCCAGGTCTGATGAGATTGACAAGGTTGTGGGGCTTGAAATCGGCGGAGATGATTATGTCACAAAGCCTTTCAGCCCAAGGGAGCTTTCAGCGCGGGTCAAGGCCCTTTTAAGAAGAACCCATCAGCAATCATCTTCAAAGGATACGCTGAAGCAGTTTCAGGTGGACGAGTCCCGCAGGCAGATTCTTTATTTCGGGCAGTCTCTTGATTTGTCCAGATACGAATTCGCCATCCTGAAAACTTTCATAAGAAGGCCTGGTCATGTTTATTCCCGTGACCAGCTCATGGAACTCTGCTGGGATGAGCCTGAATGCAGCATGGACAGAACCATAGATGCGCACATCAAGAATATCAGAAACAAGATGAAAGCCATAAAACCGGATTATGATTCAATAATCACCCACAGGGGCCAGGGATATTCGCTCAAAGAGGATTCATGAGACTCGGAACCCGTATCTTTTTATGCTATGTTACCATTTTTTCCATCTGCTTTGCTTATCCCATCAAATGGACCCTCGATAATCTGAGAACGAGATATCTCGAAGGAGTTGAAGATCCTCTGGCTGATCAGGCCAATATTCTTGCCGAATGGACAGGAGCACAGATAGCAGCGGGAAATTTCAGCCCTGAAAATCTTTCCGAAATTTTCAAATCCGTCAAAGGCCGAGTTCTTTCAGCTCCCATATATGACATAGTAAAAGAGCGGGTTGACATGAATATCTATATTACAGACAAATCAGGCAGGATAATATTTGACTCAGAAGATCCAGGCCGGACAGGTCAGGATTACAGCCAGTGGAGGGATGTTTTTCTGGCCCAGGAAGGTAAATATGGGGCAAGAACAACTCGCAGAAATCCTCGTGATCCGGGAAGCACGGTTCTGCATGTAGCAGCGCCTATAATTGCCAATGGAGAGATTGCAGGTGTCCTGACCGTCGCAAAACCGACAACTACAATCAACAGTCTCATGAAAAACGCGAGGCCGGATGTTCTGGCGGTTTTCGGTGTTTCGGCAGTTGCGACCATTTTTCTTAGCTTCATCGTTTCTATCCTGATGACAAGGCCCATAAAGAGGCTTACTTCCTATGCGAATGATATCAGGGCTGGCAAAAGGGTTTCACTACCCAGGCTTGATAAAAGCGAGATTGGAGAAATGGGCAATGCCTTCGAAAAGATGAAAGAGGCTCTGGAAGGCAAAAAATATGTTGAGGAATATGTCCAGGCCCTGACCCACGAGATCAAGAGTCCTGTTTCTGCCATAAGGGGCGCTGCCGAGCTTCTGGACGAAGAAATGAAACCCGAACAAAAGGCGCGTTTTCTGGCAAATATCAGAAACGAGGCAAACCGCATACAGGACATTGTCGACAGAATGCTTGAGCTTGCAGGTCTTGAAAATCTCAAGATACTTGAAAAACGGGAACGAATTTCCTCTTCCCTGCTTGTTGAAAATGTTCTTGAAAGCAAGAATGCGATTCTTTCAAAAAAAAGCCTGACCATTAACTCAAAAATAAATACGAAAATTGATATTTATGGAGAGCCATTTCTTCTTCAGCAGGCCTTTGCCAATATTCTCCAAAATGCCATTGATTTCAGTCCCGCAGGAGCATGTATAGATATTTGTGCAAGAATTGAAGACGACATGCTGATTTTGACGGTGGAGGATCAGGGGCCGGGAATCCCTGAATATGCTGAAAAAAAGATTTTCGACAAGTTTTTTTCCCTTCAAAGACCAGACTCAGGAAAAAAGAGCACAGGCCTCGGCCTCAATTTTGTCAGGGAAGTGGCATCACTTCACAAGGGCAGCATTGTTCTTGAGAATATGCCTGAAGGCGGGGTAAGAGCTTTGTTGAAAATTCCATGCTGAAATTGGGGGCGGGGCGCTTTTTTGAAAAAAAAGCTCGGCAAAAAACTTTGGATTATTCCAAAAATCATCGAATAGTTTGCATTTTTGATGTGCTGTCATACACTTGAAGAGCGGCAGCCAGATATATTTATCTGGTAAATATTTTGATCAATGCAAACAAATCAGCCTATTGAATAAGCACACATAATGTAACCGGAGACAAGATGATAGAAGCAAGAAACATAATATTTGACTATCCAGGCACAAGGGCTCTGGATGATGTGTCCTTCAGCATACGCGAAGGAAGCATTACCGCTCTTGTCGGGCCTAACGGAGCAGGAAAGACGACATTGCTGCGCTGTCTCGCTGCCCTTGATGAGCCGGTTTCAGGAAACATCTTGATCGGCGGAGTAAGTGTGTTGTCCGACCCAAGGCAAACCCACCGGCTTCTCGGCTATCTTTCGGATTCCTTCGGGCTTTACGAGGAGCTTTCCGTTCGTCAATGCCTTTTGTATTCGGCAATGTCCCACGCCATCCCCAAAAATAGGCATCATGACATGATTGAACTCTGCGCCGAGCGGCTTGGAATCACAGACCGTCTGAACATGAAGGCAGGAAGTCTGTCCCGCGGGCAGAGGCAGAGGCTTGCCATAGCCCAGGCAATAATCCATGATCCAAAGATTCTGCTTCTTGATGAACCTGCTTCAGGGCTCGATCCTGAGGCAAGGCACAGTTTGGCTGATCTTTTCCGCAAGCTCAGGGACAGTGGCATGACCCTGATGGTTTCGTCCCACATCCTTGCCGAACTCGATGAATATTCGACTGACATGCTGGTTCTGAGAAAAGGCAAAATAATAGAGCATTCATCCCTTTCTTCTGCAAAGGACATTGTGATGATGGAGATAAAGATCTCATCACCGCTTCAGGATTTACAAAAAATCATTGAAGATGAAGATGGAACTTCAGATGTGGTGGCATCGGAAAGCAGCGTTTGTTTCAGTTTCAGCCCTGATCCTGACGAACAGCACCGTCTTCTGGAAGGTCTCCTGAAAAAAGGGCTGAAAATCTGTTCGTTCACAGAGCAGCAGCAGAACATGCATGAAGCATATCTGAAAACTGTAAGGAATGATTCGGCCAAGGAGAATCGCATATGATAAGAAGCCCCGAATTTCAAAGAAATATCTGGCTGGAAATGACTCCATCCCGCCTCATCATCATGCCGGTTATTCTTATGGCGTCTTTTTTTCTTTCATATATCTCGGATGATTATCATCTGGGAGCATCCACGGCTGCGATTGCCAAGACCCTGTTCATCGTAATATCCATGATCTGGGGAACAAAACTCGCT
The DNA here is from genome assembly GCF_000426225.1 of Desulforegula conservatrix Mb1Pa. Classification (NCBI taxonomy): domain Bacteria; kingdom Pseudomonadati; phylum Thermodesulfobacteriota; class Desulfobacteria; order Desulfobacterales; family Desulforegulaceae; genus Desulforegula; species Desulforegula conservatrix. The sequence continues at coordinate 77,415 of NZ_AUEY01000011.1, read as the reverse complement.
TCTGAGTCAGTCATGAACGAAGTCAGGGATCATACATGGGACTGGCAGAGGATGTCTGTTCTCAGCCCCTGGGAGCTGACACTTGGCAAGCTGTTCGGCAGTACTGTTTATTCCTGGTATGGAGCGGCCATCTGTCTTTTTGTTTTTCTGATTTCATCGATGGGCGAAGATACTATTTTGACTGTCAGGACTTCACTTGCACTTTTGGCTGCGGGCATATTCGCTCAATCCACAAGCATGCTTGCAAGCATGACAGCTCTTCAGAAGGATCGTGTATATTACAAAGGGCAGACATCAGCCTTTCTTGTGCTTGGAATAATGGCAGCAGGTCCTTTCCTGAGCTTTGCAATGACAATAAAGGATGAAAAACTGGAATGGTTCGTCCAGAGCTTCAATAGCGCAGATTTCATGCTCTGCACGCTCATCTGTTACACTGCATGGTCAGTTCTTGGAATCAACAGGCTCATGAGAAGCGAGCTTCAGATGAAAAACATGCCGTGGATCTGGTTTGGCTTCGTTTTTTTCAATATGGTATATGCCGCAGGTTTTTTAAATGAACCCATGACTGACATCAAACTGACAGATGCAGTTACGCCCCGGCTGTTTGCCGCCTTTTTTGTTGCGGCCTCAGCAGTATATTTCATGGTTTTCAGTGAAAAAAAGGATTTTCTGACCCTGCGCGGGCTGACTGAAATGGCCAGGGAATCAAAGTGGAAGAGCTTTCTTGAACATTCTCCCCGCTGGCTGCTTACACTTCCGATTGCTGTGGTAACAGGAATTTCTCTTGTTCCCGTTGCCCTTTTATCTGGAAGCTCGGAAAACACGGGAAATATGATGTTGTTTGTAATAACGGCATTATTTTTCATGATGCGGGATATCTGCATTATTCTGTTCTGCAACCTCGATGATTCGAACAAAAAACCGGATATCATGGCTATTGTCTGCCTTGGCATGCTTTACGGATTGTTTCCGGCCATTCTTCTGGCAATGAAATCAGAGACTCTGACCCTTCTTTTCTGGCCGAGACTCGACCTAAATCCTGTTTTGGGCGGGATTTTTGCACTGCTGGAGTTCATTGCAGCTGCCATTCTTGTTGCAAGGCGTTGGCAGAAAAAGAAAACAGGTTCCAGGTCTGCATAAAAAAGATGTGGGGCTTATTAAAAGTCCCACATTCCAAAAAGCTATGGCACATTTATGGCTTTTTTCAGTTTAATTTCCCTTACTCAACCGACCCATGATGAAGAACCTTAAAGAAAGGATTGCTCAAATGGCTTTGCTAGAATGGAATGATAAACTCGTCATCGGCATTAGCAGAATTGACAATCAGCACAAGGAGCTCATAAGAATTGTAAATGAGCTGCATGAGGCTATGAAATCAGGAAAGGGCAATGAAGACAATTCACTTTCTGGTTGAATACACTGTAGATCATTTTGTGGCAGAAGAAGCCATGATGAAACACTATGGGTATCCAGATTATGGCGTCCACAAAATCCAGCACGACAACCTTGTCATGGACGTTGCAGAACTTATAAGACAGATCGAAAGCGGCCAGACCCTGCTCACAGTCAAAATTGCCAATTTCATGGCTGACTGGGTGAAAGAACACATCATTGCAAACGATCTCAAATTAGGCGCTTTCTTGAAGGCCAAGGCCGGAAATATTGGATGACAGAATATGTGGGAACTGTTTATACAGTTGTAAAGAGACCGAATTCCTGAAGCACTAAGATCACAGGCATTCAAGATTCAGGGTGCAGATAATTGCAGACTTTAGAGCCTCAGGATCAACAGGCTTAGCTATATATCCGTTCATACCTGAGGCGAGACAGCGTTCCTTGTCACCTTTCATTGCATGGGCGGTGAGGGCAAGAATTGGAATATGTCGTTTTTTGTCATCCAGAAGCCTGATTCTTCTTGTTGCTTCAAGTCCGTCCATTTCAGGCATCTGAACGTCCATTATAATAAGATCGTAATCGTTTTTCTGAAATATTTCGACTGCTTCAAGCCCGTTTGTGACCACATCAACAATGCATCCGAGTTTTTCAAGAAGCTTGAGACCAAGTTTTCTATTAACAAGATTGTCTTCGGCCATCAGCACTTTCAGACCATGAAGATTGTCAGCATCCATATATCGGCATTCCTTTGCCCGGCATGTCCTATCCATGCCTGGGAGCGTGGAAATAGCCTTGACAAGCCTTGAAAATCTTATAGGCCTTTGTATCAGCTGTTCATTGGATCTTTCTGCCTCGATACCCTTACCGAAAGGAGCGATCCAGACACAAGCTGTTTCAGTTGGAATATGATTTAAAGCAGAGTCTCTTTTTTCAATATCCGAGACAAAAATTGAAATCTCATCCCCGGGCAAGGGATATGAGCTGCACATTACCGGAATTCCTTCAAGATGGGTAATATGAGCCGTAAGATTTTCCGCGTCAATAGGATCATCGACCATAATTCCGATCTTTCTGCATGACAGAAGATGATGGTCTTTTTCATATGAATGGTTTTCAAACACAGCCGTAAAATAGAAACTGCTGCCTTCGCCAACGGTATCTTCATGCCATATCTCGCCTTGCATGAGAAGCGCAAGCTGCCTGCATATGGCAAGTCCCAGGCCTGTGCCTCCATGCCTTCTTGCAAGAGTTGAGTCAATCTGTGAAAATGGCTTGAAAAGGAGATTCCTGTTTTCTGGCTTTACGCCCACGCCAGTATCAGTAACTGAAAATCTCGCCTTGAATATTTTATCAGCCTTGTACTCTGATTCAATTTTTACTGTAATTTTCCCTGAATCAGTAAATTTAATTGCATTATTAACAAGATTTATGAGTATCTGCTTGATCCTGTAGGCGTCGCCTGTAACCCTGCAAGGCACATCAGATGCAACTGATACATATAATAACAGTTTTTTTTCTTCAGCCTGAACCGTCATGATTTCAGCAATTTCATCAAGGGTTTTTCTAAGACTGAAACTGTTTGTCTCAAGACTGAGCTGGCCAGCCTCCATTTTTGAAAAATCGAGAATATCATTGACCACAAAAAGAAGTGTTGATGCCGAAAGATTGATGGTTTCGGCAAAATCCTTCTGCTCCTTTGTAAGCTCTGTGCCAAGCAATAGCCTTGTCATGCCAAGAACGCCATTCATCGGGGTTCTCATCTCATGGCTCATGTTTGCAAGGAATCTGCTTTTTGCCTCGTTGGCAGCGACAGCTTCTTCCTTGGCAAGAAACATCTCTATCTCAGCCATTTTTCTGTCTGTGATATCCCTTACAATCCCCCTGAATCCTTTTTTCTCTCCTTTGGAATCGATAATAAGAGACACAGATGTTTCAACGTGGATTTTTTCACCATCTTTTCTTATTACAGCCCAGTCAAAGCCTTTCTGTGGAATTCCGGTAAGATAGACTTGATTGTAATGTTGCAAAACCCTTTTTGCATCATCCGGAGACATGTAAGTCTTGTAATGCAGACCCATTATTTCTTCTTCAGAATATCCGATAATTCTGGAGTAGCCGGGATTAAATGCCGTTATCCTGCCCCTGGTATCAACCTCGTAGTATCCGTCTTCAATGGTTTCGAGTATTTTCGCAGACCTTTCCTCAGCATCCTTCAATGCCTGGGCAGCTGATTTGTAATGAGTAACATCCCTTGCTATGCTCTGGACAGCCTCAAGTTTCCCATTGTTTTTAATGAATCTGCTGCTTGTTTCCAGCCAGATATCTTCCCCGTTTTTCTTTTTCCACACAAGCTCGTAAAATGAATCCGCAGGAGTCTCGCCAGTCAGTCTCCTGCATATTTCTGATTCCGGAGTTGTCGGACATGAAGGACTTGCAAGATCGGAAATATTCATTCCGACAAGCTCGTCGCTGGAATAACCAAGAAAAAAGGTGGCTGCCTGATTGACGAAAAGAAGATGGCCGTCCTTATCATGTATAAAAATGATGTCGCTGGCATTATCAACAATGAGCCTGTATCTTTCTTCGCTTTTTTTAAGGGCCTTGATGGCGTTGTCCCTTTCGGCGAAAAGACTCTCCACGTCTGCCCTGAGGAGTCTTAGTGCGTCAAACACCTGGGCAAATGGATGGGCAGAGGCCACTGCTTGGCTTTCTTCGGAAAATACGCTGTCTGCTTCCCAGTTTATTTTTGAAATATGCTCAAGCAGTTCGGACGAGAATTTTTCAAGCTCGATATCTCTTCTCCTGAAAAAATCAGGCATTGAAAAAAATGACCTCGCAGGTTCTTTTGTTTTTGAACTGAAGATTGAATTGAGCGCCTCTCCGATATTTCTGACTGAATTAATCTTAAATTTTACCCTCGGCCTCAGCAGATTCACGGCGGCTATCCCCATTCTGCTGCCACCGATAAAATAGCATGCGGGGAATGGATTAATCAGCCAGAATGAATTTAAAGCGTCAAAAAATCTGCGCCTTGCGCCTATCTCGGATTGCTGAAGATCTTCAATATCTATAAGAAAATACAAGGGAGAGTTATCAGATGAGATAGAAGCCAGCATGTTTTCAATAATTTTTATACCGGACGGCAGATGCTCTCTTTTAAAACTCCCGTAATTTTTTATGAAAATCATATGTCCATTAAGTACGGAACATGACGCAGCATATCCCTCATCCGAAATATTCCATTCCGGCTTTGAAAGGATATCTCCGCATATGTCCTTATAATTGGCTCTGCCGGACGTGCATAGGCATTCAACCGCCTTACGGACTCCTGATTCATAAGAGCTTTCTATAAAAAGATCGGACTTGAGCCTGTACAGGTTCCATCCGACCCTGAGATTGCATGAGACCATGAAAGGTACATTGTAGCCGATAAGGGCTGACATTCTGTCTTCTTCATTTTTCAATGATCTGAACATTCTCCTTCGGATTTCCAGGGAATGTTTTGGCAAATATTGATCCGAAAAATTTATCAGCTTGACATATGTACTGCCCGCCGGAACGATTTCTGATATGGCCTCTTTCTGTAGTTCATAATATTTGTATATGGCATCATAGGAACATTCTTTTTCATTTCCTGGCCCAACTTCGGCATGAACGATTCTTTTTCCTATAAATCTGAATTTTGCGATAATTCCGCTTGCGATATGAATATTTTCCCATTCAGGGCGCGAGGTGATCTCAAGGCCAGTTATTTTGCAGACCTGCTTTTTTGTCCCGTCATCTTTAATGGCTGTGTGACCTGACAGATCAAATCCAGGAACGCGGCCAAGAATTTCAAGCGCGGCTGAAACGGCTTCCTCAGGACTGTCAGTGATTTTTACGGCTTTTGAAAGGGCAAAACGTCTGCCGATATTGATACTGAGTCTGTTCAGGGGCGAAACTCCGCAGAATACTATACCTGCGAGGTTGTCCTGCCTGCCTGAGTAGTTGATATAGGTTCGGCGTGCATCAGAGGACATGCGTTTAATATCGCCGATGTCTTCAATTTTGACATAGGAGGTTTTCCCGAAAACCGAATATGCTATTTTATCGATGATCTCAAGGCCATTCATCATGCTTTCGTTAGTAATTGTGCCGGATGTTTTTATATAGACTATTGCAGGTTCAATGGGAACGGCAGAAATTATGTGATCTTCACCAGGGGTCATGAATATCCAGTCGTCTTCAAAATAAACCTTCAGGCCAAGGCGAGCGGCTTTCTTTTCCACAAGAGCTGGAATCGATCGCTTGTCGTTTATGTTTTCCTGAGATGGGCCATTTTTAATCATTCATGTTCTCCAGATATTTATCCCAAACACTCATATTGCCAGCTAAAATCCTTAATTCATCTGATACCTTTCTAAAAAAAACTCAGATGGACTTGAATTTTGGAACTCCGGTCTCTCTTAATCAAGAAAAGACAGGAAAGATTTGAAGGAGCTGATCTCCAATTAAGACAGGATTCCTTTTCAGAATTTATGCTGAATTTCAAAAGGAACGAATTATGGTGCCATAAAGTTGACAACGTCGCACAAAGTCAAAAATGCCCTCGGCGTCATGCCGGACTTGATCCTGCATCCAGCGCTTTCAGATACTTCTGGATTCCGGCCTGCGCCGGAATGACTGGAATCCTATTTTTTGCGGTTACATCTGTTTTGATAATACATACAAAATCATCAAAAGGCAATTTCATGAATCACCCTAATGATTAAAACATATGAAAATCAGGAAAGGTTGCGGTTATTCTGTTTGGGACTGCTTTTCTAAATATCCCATAACACTCGAAGATGTGAGCTTTAAACCAAAATTGATATCAAAACCCGCACTTGCAAGGGCTTTGGCTGTCCAGGTGTTGCATGTGTTGAAAGCATGGTATCTTCCTGAGCCTTGATAAAACTGGCTGTCTCCGTAAATTCCGGTTTTAAGACTTATAGGATTGCCTGATTTGTCTGTTGAAAAACTCGCTTTTATGAAATCAAGCATTCCTTCATAACTCTTTCTGTCCAGACTGATTCTGATTATTTCGCTTTCTGAAAAAAATTCTTCCGGGCTGTTTCTAAATCCAACAACATGAACAACAGCGCCAGTGGATGAGAACAGAGCCTGAAAGGTTAGTTTTGTGGTTATTTCCTCGGCCTGATAAAAACCTGCGTCACCCCAGCCTATTTCATAATAAGTGGCTGCTTTAAATCTCTTGGGCAGACCAGGCATTTTTTTGTTCAGATCTTCGGCAGGAAGAGCAATTCCAGTGTGCCAACCGTGGCTGAGAATATGGACGAAATGAATTTCTTCGGCTTCGTTGGCTTTATTATTCTTGCTATGGTTTATTTTTATTACTTCGGGAGAACTTGAACAGCCTGAAATACAAAAACAAAGAACCATGAGCATTAACAGGTGGATTTTCATTTTTTGACTGCCCATCAGCCTCTTGGCCCAGAAGAATTAAGGTTGCCGCTAATTTTATCCTTCCATTCGGGAAGACCTATAGTGGGATCAATAATCCTTCTTATGAATGACCAGATACTGCATGCAAGAATGAATGAAAAGAAAATCAGAACCACCCAGGGGCCAAGGGTGAAGGTGCCTGGATCAAAAAGAATGGGATAAACAACCGGCAGTCCGTGGATTATTCCGAATATAGGAATCATGAATCTTTCAAAAAATTTAAGCCCGATTTTGTCTGATATGAAGTTTATCATCCCCAGCATGCAGGCTGTGCCTACTCCGCATGGGAAAAACAGAAAAAATATGGCAAACGCTACCTGTGGGCCGGGGAGACTTCTGTCAAAAACACTTTCAGAAGGATTGAGCGGATTCACGTAGACCGAAACTTCTCCGGATTGGAGCAGATTCATCTGTCTGCTTATTCTGGTTTCACTGAAGTTATCTGCGCCTCTCCCGAAATCGGCTCTATCCCCTGAATACTGAACACCGTTAAAGCTGTATTCATATGATACTTTCAGTTTTCTGTGCACCGTTGATTTTGATCCTGAGCCAGATCTTGAAGACTCGACCCCAAAATCAAGGATTTTTGCATCAACAGCAACCCAGTTTCTGGCTCTGTAATGCTTCAGGTATGTATCTGAAATAAACCAGATTATACCGCATGCAACAATGCTGAAAATAGTACCAAATATGATGGCAAAAACCGTAACGGCTTTATCGTTCATCTCATGGTTACTTCTGTGTCAATTGGTCGATGTATTGTATCTGCCTGTTTTGCGTATTCCATGAATGCCTCTGCGTCCGAGAAACCTGTATCATAGCGATATCCCTTTGAATTTTTGAAAACGTCATATCCGTTTCCACCGCCGGAAAGATATGAATTGGTTATAATCCTGTATTTTGCGGAATCATTCAAAAGAATCCATTTGCCGGAATCATTTTTATATTCTGCCTTAACGAGTCTCTGCCAGGCCGGTTTTGAAGAATCCGCCGAATACCTCATTCCTGCCACATATGTAAAACCACCGCCTGAGCCGTCCGCGTCTGCAAGGCCTGTCTCTATGGCTGTTTTGACTTCTTTGCCTGTAAGCTCAAGAAGAATCAGTTTATTCTGGAAAGGAAGAAGTTCATTTACACCTGCTACTGTCAGATCTCCTTCAGGAATGTCCATCCTGATTCCGCCGCCATTCAGAATTGCAATCTGTGCTTTGAGGCTCGATTTATTTGCCTTCCAGAGCATGCTTTCGCATATGACAGGCGCTACCTGGCTGCCTCCTGGCAGATCTGCTCCTGATGAATGTTTCCCCGGCTTTCTTATATGGAGAAGAGGTTCTGCAATTTTTACAACCACAAGTTTCTGCATTGCCTCAACTCCGGCTTTGTACGGAGCAAGTTTTGCGACTGCTTCTGGATCATCGGCAAGAATTTCGATTGAAGGATTTTCTTCGATCTGTTTCAGGATAGAGGCTTTTGTTTCTGGTGAAACATCTACTTTTTTCCCGTCCTTGTCCTTTTGTTTGAAATTGTCTGCCAAAATAATATTGGCGCTTCCGCTGGCTTTTACAGCATGGCCTGAATCGTCAAACTCAACGTCCACGACACCAACAGCCTTTGCCCACTCCCAGGACTGGACTATAAATACTTTTTCACCAGCCTTGTTAGTTATTGCTGTCGGGTATGCGCCTTCAGAATTAAGCCCGACAGCAGAAAAATCTCCAAGAAGGGTATGGGAATGTCCTCCGACTATCACGTCTATTCCGCTTACAGCCTTTGCAAGTTCTATATCTTGATTATATCCGAGGTGGGTAATTGCTACTATCTTGTTAACGCCTGCTTTTTCAAGCTCTTTTACTGTTCTTTCGGCAGCCTGTTTTTCATCCCCGAATTTAAGAATTTTTCCAGGATTAGAATTTACAGCGGTTTCAGGGGTTATAAGTCCGAAAATTCCGATTTTCTGGCCAGCCACTTCCTTGATCACATATGGTTTGATGATTTTTTTTAGTTTTTCATCTCCTGAAGCATCTATATTTGAGGATACGATCGAAAAATCAATGTATTTGGAAACATCCGCAAGAAACCCCGGGCCTCTGTCGAATTCATGATTGCCCGGCTCCATGGCGTCCACTTTAAGCATGCTCAGCATTTCATATTCAGGCTGGCCACTGTATTTAGTAAAATAAAACGACCCCTGAACAGCATCGCCTGCATGCAGAAGAAGGCTGTCTGGCCTTGATTTTCTTACTTCCTTTATTTTTGATGCAACTTTGGCAAAGCCTCCGAGGTCGGCATATGTCTGAACGCCTTCGAATTTAAGGGTCGTATTTGTAGGTTCAAGATGGGAGTGGGTGTCGTTCATGTGCATAATTGTCAGTTTGAAATTCTGGGGCTGGCTTTTTGACTGAAAAAAAGCGCATCCCGAGAAAAAAAGACTCGAGATCGTGAAAACAACAAGCAATATATTGGCTGTTTTTTTTCTTTGCATGAAGATTCCTCTAAAATTACCCAAATAATATTTACAACGTCGCAAAAAATCCGCTTTCAGTCATTCCGGCGAAGGCCGGAATCCAGAAGTATTTGATAATACTGGATGCCGAATCGAGTCAGTATAAAAAAAATCAGAATACCCCGATTCAGATAAGTTTTCCAGTGATCTTTTTGTCATTTTGATGAGTCACTGTTGGCGTCATATTCCCGTCATTCCGGCGCAGGCCTTAATCCAGAAGCATTTGAAAATATTTGATGCAGGGTCAAGTCCGGCAGACGCGGAAGCACTTATAGACAAAAGTCATCAGGTTATCAGTGACTAAAACCTGTAATTGTCTTTCAGAAGCTGAAAAAACTGTTTGACATTAGCATCTGATATGATTTGTAGCCTAACTAGGTTACTTATTCTCAGGGCGGGGCGAAATTCCCCACCGGCGGTATCCCGGATTTCCGGGGAGCCCGCGAGCGCTCCTTGCTGTCACAAGCCAGGAGGTCAAGCAGATCTGGTGAAAAACCAGAGCCGACGGTTACAGTCCGGATGGAAGAGGATATGCGGTCTTTGCGTACAAGCTGTGTAACAGACACTACAGGTACGCAAAGTGACCAAGGTCTATTCCTGCGCCCTGATTCTGGTAAATTATTAATAATTTCAAGGAGATTACCATGAATCAGACTTATCTTGCAAACTTCGGAACACCCCATGAAAGAGTGGAAAAAGCACTGGTGGCACTAAAAAAAGGCTCTGGTGTTCTTGTCACTGATGATGAAAAGAGAGAAAATGAAGGAGATCTGATCTTTGCAGCAGAATCTCTGACAGACGCCCAGATGGCACTCCTGATCAGGGAATGCAGCGGAATCGTATGCCTGTGTCTGCCCGGCGAAAAGGTTGAGAAACTATCTCTTCAGATGATGGTTGATAAAAATTCAAGTCATTTTGAAACTGCATTCACAGTATCAATCGAAGCAGCTGAAGGAGTTACCACCGGGGTCTCCGCGTCTGATCGAGTAAAAACGATAAAAACCGCCATTGCGGATAATGCAAAACCCGAAGACCTTAGAAAACCGGGCCATGTTTTTCCATTAAAAGCCCGTCCCGGGGGTGTTCTTGAGCGCATGGGACATACCGAGGCGACGGTTGATCTCATGAAGCTATCAGGCCTCAAACCTTGCGGCGTTCTATGCGAACTCACAAATCCTGACGGAACCATGGCCAGAATGCCGGAAATCGTTTCTTTTGCCAAAGCACATGATTTTCCTGTTCTGACAGTTGAAGATATTGCTCAATACCGACTATCCAAAGACAGATAGCAACCAGAGCAAGGTCGTATGAAAGGGATTTAAACTCTTTCATACGACTTCCGAAAAGTGATTTTGCAAATCATAAGAGGCGAGAAATCGGATTTGATAGCCTCATTTTATGGTTTCTGCTATCCATTATTCGTTAAAATAGACAAACTTATTATTTTATCTTTAGGCATAGGCTTCAAAACTTCATCAACTGTAAAGACGTCGAGATGTCCATTTTTTCTGGATATAAAGAGAGGCACAACAGCCTTTTGGTTTAATTTAATAAAGTCATCATAATTAAAGTCTTCTGAAAGCCCGGTTACTTTGACCTGGGGCTTGTCTCCACATAATCTTGAAAAGTTTTCCGCAGTCATATCCTTTCTGAAAAGAATGCGCCCTCTGTGCTCGGCTGCAATAGCCTCGAACCTGGTTCCTTCAACGTAAGCAAGCTGATAGGTTTCGCGGCTTCCAAAACTCTGTCTGAATTTCTGGCATGCGAGGGCATTCATCTCGTCATTGGGCGTTAGGCAGATAATTCTTTTGACATTACCAAGCTCGATCAGCTCCATGAAATGATCAGAAAGAATACTGCCTACACTTGCCGAAAGTCCGTCCATTTTTGCAGCCGTCACATTGCTCATATTGGTGTCCACCAGAATAGTGTCAAAACCCTCTTTTGTTAGCGCAGACGCTATTGCTCTTGAAAAAGGCCCTGCACCTGCTATCAGAACGCCCTGGGGATCAGGATTAACAAGCCCAAGCTTTTTTGCTAAAAATGGTGAGAAGAATCCGTAAAAAAGAACTGTGGATATAATGACCATAAATACAATGGCTGTTATATGGGCTGCTCCAGGGTACGAAACGGCCGCAAGTTCCAACCCGAATACAGAAGCAACAGAAGCCGCCACAATTCCCCTTGGGGCGATGAAGGCAAGAAAAATCTTTTCTTTCCTGGACAGACCGGACTTCATGGTTGAAAAATATACAGATAAAGGCCTTATTATAAAAATGACAGATAAGACAAAAACAAAGGCTCCTGGGCCCAATTGGCTAAAATCTTCTAGTTCAAGCCTTGCGGAAAGGAGAATAAATAGCAGTGAGACAAGAATTAGAGTCAGATTTTCTTTGAACTCAATAATATGCTTCATAGATACTTTTTTCTGATTCGCGAGGATAATGCCCATTATGGTTACGCCAAGAAGTCCTGATTCATGCTGGAAATGGTTGGATATCACAAAAACACCAAAAACGATCATAAGCGTAAAAACGCCCTGAAGAAAATCAGGTACCCAATATTTCTTCATTGCATGTATAATGAATCCTCCGGCAAGGGCTCCTGAAATTCCTCCAGCCGCAATTGTCATAAAAATAGCATATATTATTTCCGTATAGGAAAAGCCTGCCCCTCCTGCTCTTATCACCTCAAAAACAAGGACGGAAAGAGACGCGCCAACAGGATCAATGGTGATGCCCTCCCATTTAAGGATAGCCCCTACCTTGCCTGTGAGTCTAATATGTTTTAAGAGAGGAATAATAACGGTCGGCCCTGTAACTGTGAGGATTGCGCCGACAAGAAAGGCAATGGGCCAGTCAATACCAGTAAAAATAGCCGCAGAAACAGCGACAAGTATCCATGTCAATAAAACGCCGGTTGTAAGAAGATTTATCAGAACAGGCCGCTCTGATTTTATATCCCTGTATTTGAGACTCAGGCCACCTTCAAACATTATGAGGCCAACAGAAAGGGATACAAACGGCTGAAAGAGATCTCCCATAATCGCATCAGGATTAATGACTCCTGTGAGCGGCCCAGCAATAAATCCGAAACCAAGAAGGATTATGATGGCCGGGATTTTCAGAATCCACGCCAGCCATAGAGCTGAGATCCCCATTGCAACAACTGCAGCAAGCGTTGTGGCTGTATTCATTTTTTACCGCCCCAAAAATACAGAACCAGCAGCCCTATTATTGCAGAAATAAAAGAGGCTCCAAGTATTCCGATCTTGGATATCATGATCAATTCGCCATCCCCAAATGCAAGGGAAGCAATAAAAAGAGACATGGTGAATCCGATGCCTGCAAGCCATGATGCTCCATAGATATGTTTCCACTTCATATCGTCTGACAAGCCAGCAAGACCAGTTTTGACGGCCAGCCACGCAAAAAGGGTGACCCCAATCTGCTTGCCGAATACAAGTCCGAGTATAATCCCTGTGCTAACTGGTCTCGAAAGCGTCTCAATCGATACTCCCTTGAGGTTTACTCCTGCATTGGCGAGTGCAAAAACAGGCATAATAAAGAAACTGACATAAGGATGAAGAAGATGTTCGAGGCGCTGTAATGGAGAAATGAACTTCTTGCTTGCATATTCAACCTGCCTGAAAACGCCCTGAACCTCCTCGCCAGACTCATCTCCTGCGGATTCACGCATTCCGGACTCAAGCCTCTGCATAATATCCCTGCGCATTTTTTTGAACTGCTCCTGACTGACAGCAGGGGTCGCAGGTATTGTTATTGCTGTCAGAACACCTGCGATGGTTGCATGAACGCCTGATTTTAACATCGCAAACCAGAGCAGAATACCAAGGACAATATAAGGACCGGATAATCTGACATCCCTTACAGACAGAATCAACATGATTATGAAAAACAAAGCAGCCATACCAAGAGCTGGCGTTGCAATTTCTTTGGTATAAAAGGCGGCAATTACAAGAACAGCTCCTAAGTCATCCACTATTGCAAGGGCAGTAAGAAATATTTTTACTGATAAAGGAACCCTGTTTCCGAGAAGGGCAAGTATTCCTATGGCAAAAGCAATATCTGTTGCCATGGGTATTCCCCATCCTGACTGCCCGACTCCGCCCTTATTAAGAGATAAATAGATAACGGCAGGGACAATCATACCTCCAATGGCCGCTGCTATTGGAAGCATGGCTTTTTTGGGCGAAGAAAGCTCTCCTGTGACAATCTCCCTTTTGATTTCAAGCCCGACAACAAAAAAGAAAATTGCCATAAGGCCGTCGTTAACCCAATGCAGAAGAGATTTTGAAAGAGCAAATGATCCTATCTGAAACCCTGCATAGGTGTGCCATAGTTTGTCGTATGTATGGGCAATCGGAGAATTTGCCCAAAGCAGGGCTAAAAAAGTAAAAAAAAGAAGTATTATCCCGCCGGATGTCTCATTATGAAAAAAATCCTGAAAACTTTTACCTGTTTTTTTAACCATATTAACCTCAAATTTTTTTAATTTACAGCCAGGGCTGAATGACCAAAAAGTCCCACGGCTGTTTTTCGACCAACTTTGGCCCCAATATCACAAAATATTATTTTTTACGGTTTCATATTTTTGAAAAGGTCGCAAAAAATTTTATTTCGGTCATTCAGTCGGGGCCTGCCCGGTGAAAAACCGGGGTAGCGAAATCCATAAGTATCTGAAAATACAAATATTAAGAATCAAATTCGGCATAACGCCAAAGCCCTTTTTTGACTATTTGCAAGTGTGCTAAACCCACACGAACAGCTCACCAGTGTGGCTGGTTTCCTATGCGATAATTCATCACTTCAAGGGTATTGCTTATAACAACAAAAGCTTCAGGGTCGATTTTTCTTATCAGTTTTTTAAGTTCCCCGATTTCAGGAAATGTTATTACAGTATAGACGATACTCTCCTGCTTACCTTTATAGCCACCTCTGCCGTCTATGATTGTTACGCCTCTCCTGATATCACTGAGAATTTCTTCTGAAATTTCTTTCCACTTAGGAGATATGATAAAGACGGCCTTCCTCTGACTGAGTCCTGTAACTATTAGATTAACAACTTTGGAGGTAACGTATATAACTATCAAAGTGTAAAGAGATGATTCAATGGAATAAAAATAAGCAACAAGAACCAGCACAATCGAATTTACGAAAAGAATTGTGTTTCCGAGGCTTATGGAAAATCTTTTAAGGAGCATGACAGCAAGAATATCGAGCCCTCCCTGGGAACCAGACGATCTGAGGGTTATACCCACAGCAGAGCCCAGAATAATACCTGCTAGCAGAGCGTTAAGAATCTTGTCATTCAGATCTATATGTACATTAACAAAAGCTATTGAAAGACTCAGACTGATAGCTCCAATAACACTGAAAAAGAAAAACCGTCGCCCAACCGCCATCCATGCAGCAGCGAAAAGAGGTATATTAAGAACAATATATATCCATTCAACCCTCAATGAAGAAAAGCCTGAATGAATGATAAGTGCAAGTCCTGTTATTCCTCCAGCAACAAAACTATGTGGTACAAGAATTCCATTTATTGCAATTGCAGAAACTACAGAACCCGCTGCAATAAGAAATAGATTCTTTAAAAAATGTTCTGAAGAAACAAATATAATCTGAGGATTTTTTTCACTGGACATCAGTCCCTCCATTCCAGTATTTTTTGTCCCGCCGGAAGCTTGCCGCAGACAGAATTCTCATTTAAAGGTCAAGATATTTTTTGTGCTCGCGCGGAGTTATATGGGTTCTGTGCTCTTCCCACTCCTCTGTCTTGAGGCGTATATAATTATCATAGATTGTCTTCCCAAGGAAATCCTTGAGAAAATCACTTTTTTCAGCCTCGACAAGAGCCTCGTAAAGGCTCTTGGGCAAAAATCTTTCATCCCATATTTTTCTCGAGTTTCGGTATTTGTCATATGCACTCCCGCTATCAGGGTTGCCGCAATCTGTTTTTTCCTCTATCCCCTTTAACCCCATCCCTATAAAGGCTGCAAGCTGAAGGTATACATTTCCTGAAGGATCCGGACTTCTAAGTTCTATTCGTGTGTTTTGTGGACTAACTGTGTATGGAATCCTTATCATGGAACTTCTATTCCTGAACCCCCAGCTTCTAAGGACAGGAGCTTCCTTTTCAGCGATATATGCCTTGTAGGAATTATAGGTAGAAGCCATTATCACAGAGGTTTCTCTTGCATATTTGAGTATTCCTCCCATGAAATATTTTGCTTCATCGCTCAGGTTGTATTCAGCACCCTGTCTGTGAAAAAGGTTATTCCCTTCGCTATCCATCATTGACAGATGAATATGGAGTGCGCTTCTGTTTAGACTGTCAAAGGGTTTTGGCATGAATGTGGCGTAGAATCCGTTTTTCATGGCAACTTTTTTGGCAATATATGAAAAAAGGACTGTCCTGTCTCCTGCCTCGAGAGGATCGCAACATTCGAGGTTAATTTCATGCTGGGAAGGAGTCACCTCATGATGTGTTTTTTCGTAGTTTACTCCACAGCCTTGCAGAATTTTGGTTATCCGATGCCTTATTTGTCCCCCCCTGTCATGGGGCTGGGAATGACAGTATCCGGCCATGTCAGAATGGGCCTTTTTATTTACCGGCTCTCCTGTCAGCTCAAATTCATTACCTTTTAGCAAAAAGAATTCATGCTCAGGACCTGCAAGAAAACTAAATCCATAATTATTTCTTGCTTTTTCAAGAATTTTTTCAAGAATTGCTCTCGCATCTATATCTGATCTTTTACCTTGTTCATCGCAGATTTTGCCTATGAAAAATTTAATGGATTCTCCCTTGAATTCGATCTTCTTAAAACTTTCTTTCAAGGGAAAAAGAAGCCGGTCGCTATTTTCGACACTTGCAAAGCCTGCAATTGAACTTCCGTCAAATCCTATTCCATTTTTTTCTATGTTATCTAATCCCATACCATTTACTGAAAGGTTCATTGTCCTTCCGTTGAGATCACAGAAGAAAATTTTGGTGAGTTCCATGTCATGGTCTGTCATTTCAGAATAATTCATGATAGTCCTCTGTCGTCTAATTGTCAGATGGGTTTAATCTTTTATGTCCATGTCAGCGTTGATCATAAGCCAAGCTTGGTGGTCTCGCAAAAAGTCAAAAAAAGGCATCGGCGTCATGCTGGGCTTGGCCCGGCATCCAGTATATTCAGATACTTCTGGATTCCGGCCTGCGCCGAAATGACGAGAAGCGAACTTTTTGCGACCTTGCCAAGCTTAAATCTCAGAAATAATACCAGATACTTGAATAGTCATCTGGGTTTTCGCCAATTGACCTGAGTCTTGAAAGATATGTGAGAATTGGAATATCTGAACCTAAATATGAATCTCTTTTTATGATATTTTTTTCCCATGGATGGAATTCATAAACCCTTGAGCCATCTGGAAGGATAGAAATCAAATCCCTGTGCTGAAGAGCCCTTAAATAATTCTTGCCGAGTCCTGGAACATTATATACAGGCTCATCGGTTCGTCTTGTGCCTGGCATAAGACGAGACTCTTCCTTTTGCTCCTGAAGGATTCTTGCAAGCGGAACCCTGTATTCATCGGTTTCTTCCTTAGCCTTTGGAGCGAATGTATAATAAGGATCTATTCCGCATTTACGCAAAAGCCTACGAAGGGCCGAAGCCTCGAATCGCCTTGAAACATGGAAAGTAAAGACATGCTGGTTATAAACTCCTATTCCTTGTCTTTTAAGGAGTTCAACCGCTGTGACTAGTTCCGGGGTGACTTCATAAACATGCTCTATATGGGTGACGACGCAGATATCTCTTATCCCTGGTTTGCGAAATTTTCCAAGCATCTCAGCAAATTTTGCCGTAATACGCATTGGCAATGTGACAGGAGTCCTTGAGCCGATTCGGATCATTTCCACATGACGGATCAAGGATAGTCTTTCAAGGATGGACTCAATAGCCCGATCAGACATTGCAAGTGGATCTCCGCCAGTAACAAGAACCTCCTTAATTGAAGGATGATCTTCAATCCATTTGCAGGCTTCTTCTATTTTTTTCTTACCTGCCATTGAGCCGGGAGCCATTGCCTGATCTATTTCCCAGTTTCTCTGACAGTAAACACAAATCTGAGGACAGGTATTAAAAGGCTTCAAAATAACAATCGCAGGATATCTTCTTGTGACAAGATCAACCGGAGATGTATCTGCCTCAAGCATAAAATCAAATGCTGCGGCCCTGTTATCTCCGTGCGCCGCCATTTTTTCAACATAGTAAGGAGTCGGGATTACTTGTGCCCTTATTGCCATGTCCCTGCCTTTTTCAGGATCATTGTCCATAAGTGATGCGTAATAGGGAGTGACTCCAAATGGGAGACGGGCTGCAACAGCCTTTTTTACTGCTTCAAACTCAGATTCATTCAGATTCACCATTGATGAAAGCCTGTCAGAGTCTGTTATTATATTTTTGACCTGCCAGTGCCAGTTGTTCCAGTCATTTTCAGAACCTCGGGTTTTTTCAAGGATATGCCCGCGCCTTTCGTTTCTTCTGCTAACTGCATCCTCAGAAAAACCATCGTGATATCTTGACATAACATGCTCAATTTTGCCCCATATTCTGTCGAGTTCGTTGGATCTTGCAACAGCAGCTTCGCGGCCTTTCAGCCCTGTCATGGTAGACTCGTCTGGCTCAGAAGAATTGGCTAGCCCCTTTAGCCCCCTGAAAAGGTGAATGATTTCAGCATAAAAAGCTTCTGATAAATCACTTCGATCTATGCCTCTTGACAGATCCCACAGCACCTGGGTAACACTAAAACCAACCAAGCTGTCTGATCTTCTGGATAGCAGAGCCCTGAAAGCCCTGGAACAATCGCGAATTATAATTTTTTGATGATCGGTGCACCTGTTTCTGTTCTGTCCGAAACTTTCATACTGGATACCTGTTACTGAGGCATAAAGGATTGATCTTACCGACTCAAGGTCAATGCAGTCTTTGATATTACTAAGTATTGTTCTACCTTCTCTAAGGCATTCCTCCATATTGAATATGTTTAAGGTCATTTTTTACTCCTTTTCCCAGGATTTCCAATAAGGCTCATGCTTATAATATAAGGTCACAAGCTAAAAAATACCGGTTGCCACGTAAACGCGCCTGGGTCTGTACGCCACCGGTTTCTAAAATATCCACTGCACGCAAATTATATGTATAAAAAATATACAACTGGTTATAAAAGACCCACAATAATTCACATCTTCTTTATTTACAATATGTTACACTCTAAAAACAGAGATAACAGATTGATAAAATAATAAAGAGTAACTCCTTGGCAGGAATTCTTCATCTTGTTTTCACCGACAGCATTGATGGGATTTATCTATAATTTTTGTTTGAGAACCAGATAATAGGCAAGGTTCAACAATATTTATAATAGAGGGATAATCCGTTAAAAGGATTATTAATATAGCAAATATGATATTTCAGTTATTGAGCAATGCTGATTCTTATATTGATCCTGTCAAAGCATCTCCGCCACCTCCTTTTATATATATGATTTATTTAGTTTGGGCTACAGGCCAATGTCATGCATTTGCAACGCACTAATATTTTTTTAAAAAATATAATTTTATCAGTAAAAGCAATATTAATACCAACAATAGAATCAGAAGGCTGTCTGAACCCTGAGTTCCTTTCTGTATCTGTCAAGAAGAGTAGCTTTTGAGATCATTCCTTCAAAATATCCGTCTACAACGACAGGGATACTGAACAGCCCATGGTAGTCCATTAGTTCAAGTACCTTTGTGAGATCCTCATCTAAGCCGATGGTCTGAACATCTGTATGCATTATCTGATAAACAAAGACATTATCATATATAAGATCATCCATAAGATACGGTCTTATATCATTCAAATGAACCATCCCCACAAATTTTCCCGAAACCTCATCTTTTACAGAAAAATAATTTCTTCTTGTTTCTTTGAGCATTAAGACAAGCTCTCTTAGAATCATATGCTGGCCAATAACCTGACAGTCTTTTTCGATAAGTTCCATGACAGTTAGATCTGATAAGACTCTTTCATCTGTACCTGGCCTTAATAGTTTACCATTTTCCACCAAAGACCTTAGGTAAATTGATGCTGGCTCAAAAAATCGGCAAAAATGGGATGATATTGCTGAAACCAGAATAAGAGGTACTATAATTCCGTAGCCACCCGTTATTTCAACGACAAGAAAAATACCTGTTAATGGGGCCTGCATGATACCTGCAATAAGCCCCGTCATTCCTATCAGCGCATACCAGCCTTCTCCGGCCCAAATATAGCCAGGCAGTAAAAAAGAAAGAACGCGATAATAAAAAACTCCGGTAAAAGCTCCTATGACGAGGCTTGGAGCAAATATTCCTCCGCTGCCTCCCCATTCAATTGTAAGGGACGTAGCAATTGATTTAAGAAGAATATAAAAAGCAGGAAGAAACAAAAACCATATAATATAGTCTGGTCTGTCAAAATTGCCCTCGATCATCATTTGAATGCCTTCATATCCTTCACCCAGAATATAAGGATATAAGAGACCTATAACTCCGACCATCAGGCCGCCTATGGGAGCCTTGCACCATACAGGCAGCTTTATTCGAGAAGTTAATCGGCTCATTCCCCTCATTAGTCTGGTCAACAGAATTGAGGCAAGACCTGTAAAAATTGCGAGGCCAATGCAGGATACAATGTCATGAAGTTCAAAATTGAAGGCATTTTCAATGATAAAAACCGATTTTTTGCCCTTTAAAAACCATCCGGTCTGGGCTCCTGTCACAGCTGCTACGGCTATGGGGATTATATTTCTTGAGTGCCATTCTCCTATTATGATCTCAAGCGTGAAAATCATACCTGAAATAGGGGCATTAAATATGGCTGATATGGCCCCTGCCGTTCCACATCCAACAAGAATGATTCTTTGTCTGCTGTTTAATTTGAAGAGTTTCGCAATATTTGAGCCTATGGACGCGCCGCTCATTACCACGGGCGCTTCAGGCCCTGCCGATCCTCCGCTTCCAATTGTCAATGCACTTGAAATAAGTCTTGAAAGACTGCTGCGGAGCTTTAATGCGCCTCCAAACTTTGATACGCTGTAAATGACATCGGGAACTCCATGAGCGCCTTCATCCTTGAATACTTTGTACAAAACAAGAGCAGAAAGAAATGCTCCGCAAGCTGGAAAAAGAACAGAGTACCAGCCAAATGTTCCCCCATAAAGAAGCTCGGTTATGAAATGAATGGATTTGGCAAGAAAGACCGCGGCAATACCACTGC
This sequence comes from Desulforegula conservatrix Mb1Pa, assembly GCF_000426225.1. Lineage (NCBI taxonomy): Bacteria > Pseudomonadati > Thermodesulfobacteriota > Desulfobacteria > Desulfobacterales > Desulforegulaceae > Desulforegula > Desulforegula conservatrix. The sequence continues at coordinate 56,725 of NZ_AUEY01000011.1, read as the reverse complement.
AAATTCCTGTGAAAGCACCGGCTATTATGAGAATCAGACGGTCATCATATCGCGGAAATAAAAAAAAACGTAAAAATGACTTGAATATTTTATTCATGATGATTTTTTTTGATTGGTTAACTGAAGTTCCAGGGAAGTTAGTACCGAGATGAATTCTTCGACATTTGGGCATTTTGCTATTAAATCCATGAAGTCCTTGTTTTTAAGGCAAAATGACAATCTTGACAAAAGCTGTAAATGCTTCTGGGGTGAGGAAGCAACCAGAAGAAAAATTACAGTTACTAGTTTGCCGTCTGTAGCTAAAAAATCTATGGGATTTTTTAAAAAGCATACAGTTACAAATGACTGAGGGAATATATCAGGCATTGGTTTTTGTATGTGTGGAATAGCAATTCCCATCCCCACACCCGTTGATCGAATCATCTCTCTTTCCATGATCGACTGTGCAAGTATATCTCTGGCCTCGATTCCTGAAACAGGAGCCAGACCAGATATTTTTTTAAGAACTGACTCAAGGCTGTCTGCTTCAACATTATAAAAAATCCCGCCTATCCTTACGGAATCGGAAAGGAAACGGTCTTGTTTATTCTGCAAATCATTGGCAAAAGGTGATTTATAATGATCTAATTTGAAATTTATTTTTCTGCTGGCTGCCCACTTTTGAAGAATTCTTAGATCAAATTCACAGGAGTTGTCCCTTAGAGAAACCGGGATTTTTCCCTGATAAATCCATCGTTCAAGGGTAGCCCTAGAAATTTCAAGATAATCAGCTATTTCAGAAAGATCTTTAATCATAGTGTATGACTTTCAAACTAAAGGGCACTTCTAAACTTAGTGAGTTTTGAATAACAACCTGATAAAGCTCAAAAAGTCCGATTTCAGTTATTCCAGAGAAAGCCGATTCAGCATTAACTGGAAAGAATTGATGCCGGATCAAGTCCTGCATCAAATGACACCATTTTTGCGAGTCCATACTATTTACTGGTCATTCATTTTTTTATTAGCACCTTAAACGCCTAAAAGTACAGATTGATCTGTAAAGATAAATTTGTCTGGCATCGGCTTTGATTTGTTTTCCTTATCATCCTAAGCCTGCAGAATCGTTTTCCCTCATTTCATTTTTGAAAACGTCTCAAATGCTGGACCACAAAAAAAGACGGTGGTATCTGGATCTTCTGATGGCTGAAGAAGGTCAATGTTTGGCCGAAGATAAGCCAAGGTGCATTCTGCGACTCCATCAAATATTGGGATACAGAAATAAACAGAGCTAAATGATTTCCCATGTTCATTATTCAGGCGGTCTGGCAGATTTCATCCTGAACAAGAGAATGCCTGTTTTTCTCTTGATCCTTGTGGAGTTGATCCTGCTCTGAAAATATACTGGGTTGGGTATGATTGCCGCAAGGGTCGCAGCCTGGAACGCATCTATATTTGATGACGACTGTCTGAAATAATACTGGGATGCTGCCTCAATCCCGAAAATCCCTTCTCCCCATTCTATAATATTAAGGTAAATTTCGAGGATCCTTCTTTTAGCCATCATTTTTTCTATCATGAATGTGATGATTGCTTCCTCAATTTTGCGAAGCGGATTTCTGCTTTTTGAAAGGAAAAGATTCTTTGCAAGCTGCTGGGAGATTGTGGAGCCCCCAGCGACTATTCTGCCTTTTTTCAGGTTTTTTTCGAAAGCCGTCTGAATTGCATCCCAGTCAAACCCTTCATGGGAAAGGAATTTGGCGTCTTCGGCGGCAATCACGGCCTTTTTGATGTTCTGAGATATTTTTTCGTAGGAAATCCAGGTGTGTTTCAATTCAGCCCGGGTATTTTTCTCCTGCATTTCATCAAGACTGTTTTCCATAAATGCGCTTGATTTGGGATTAAATTTGATGAACCACAGAACCTTGGAAAAAATCCAGAAATGATATGAGAAAACGAGGAAAACCAGTAATAGAAAAAAACGAAACTTTTTGTTTTTTGTCAGGCGCACTTATTAAACCCCGGGCCTTTGATAGCAATTACAAAAACCTGCAAACGATTAATAAAGCTTTTCCGAAAGAACTATGGCTTCAGCCACTTCCCTTATGGGCTTTCTCGTGTTCATGCTGTGTTTCTGAATGGATCTGTAAGCATCCTGGCCTGAAATGTTTTTTCTCATCATGATGATTTCCTTGGCCTTTTCCACTAGCTTTCTCGTCTCAAGCTCTTCCTGTATGACCCTTGTCTTGACGATCAGTTCCTGGTTGTATATTGCCACAGCCGCCTGGTTGGCGACCGCAGTGATCATGTATATCTCATTTTCCGAAAAGTCATGCGGTTGTTCCGTGAAACAGTTGAGTACGCCAACCACATGATCATTTTTTACTGTTAGCGGAATGCCCAGCATAGAAATGAGATTCAGCTTTCTGGCCATTTCCTTTTCTTTGAATAAAGGCTCGTTCAGGACATCTTTTATGACCATGGGCTTTTTTGTGGAGGCGACATGGCCCACAACACCTTCATTCATGAATATCGCCCTGTCTTTGACGTATTCCTGATCAATGGCCTGGGTCGCCTTGAGCCTTATTACGGGATAATTTTCCGACTCATCCACTATCCACAGGGAGCAGATTTTAAGACCTGCAACCTGGGCGGTAACCATAACAATAAGCTTCAACAGATCCTCAAGGTAGAGATCAGAGTTTATGGCTCTGCTTATATCCATCAATGCCTTAATGTATTTGTCTCTGGTTTCCATGGCATACCTTTATGATGAGCTGTTTTTTAAGTATCTGAGTAATGACAAGACCGCAAAAAGCCGGAGAATATAAACAGAATCATGCCGGACTTGAACCAGCACCCGGTATTTGAGTGTATCCTGATTCCGGCAATATTGCTGAAATAAGGCAATCGTAGGGAGCGTGGCGCTTTTCCACGCACCGTCTGCGTCAAGCAAATGGTGCGTGCAAGGACGGCACACACCCTACAGAAAATCGCTAATTCATTAACATTGCCGTCATTCAGGCTTTCTGCCTTGCCTTTTTCGCTGAGCCATCATGCTTGAGGGGCTTTGCAAAAATGAACTCCATTTTTATCAGAAACTACTATTTCGTTTTTTTTCTTGGGAGCATTCCTTCATTCATATTGACCTGATCAGCATAATAACCTGTTTTATCGATGGAAATAAAGAATTCTTCAGCACCGGTCGAAGGTTTAAGAGCCTCAAGCTTCACGCCGGAAGGGCTTGTCTGGTCAATTATGTCGCTTGACATGCCCATTAGCATCTTTCCTGCCGCCACATTCCTCTGCTTGTAAAATGTTAGCTGCTTTTTGTTTTCTTCCAGGGATCTGTTAAAATCGGCCTGATTCTTTTTTTTATCAGACTGGCTGCCTTTTTCTTCAAGACATATGCCAGATGTCGAAACAAGCAGAACCGACAACATGGAAATAACGATTATCCTGTGTGATATCTTCATAAATACAGCCTCTTATCTTTTCTTTCTCAATTCATATTGAATTTTTTCGAGCAGCGAGTGTGTAATTCTTCCATTCACCGGCATATTGGCCTTGGCCTGGAATTTTTTTACTGCCTGTATCGTTTTTTTACTGATCTTTCCATCCGCCTTTCCAGGATCGTATCCAAGCTGAAGCAGACCTGATTGAACGCTTCTAACAAGGGTGCTGTTACCTGTGGGTATCTTGAAAGATTTTGAAGATGTTGACTTCGGATACATTATATTTACTTCATAAAGCATATCATCCGGAACTGCATATCCGGCAGTCTTTGCATCATTAAACCATTTTGTCGCAAGATTGGCGTCCTTTTCAACACCCAGCCCCTTTGCGTAAAGGCATCCGAGGGAAAACATGGCAGCCGGATTTTTCTGTTCGGCCTCTTTTGAAAGATATTCAAAAGCCTTTTTTTCGTCCTTTGGAATACCTCTTTTTCCTGAAAGATACCATGCAGCGGCAGTCATTCTGGCCGGGCCGAAATCATGATCCGCAGACTGAAGAATGTACTTGGCGGCTTCCTTGTCATTTTTGGCTATGCCCTGGCCTTCGGCAAGCATCTGGCCCAGCCTGTATTGGGCGGCGGCATCTCCGCCATCGGCAGCGGATCTATATTTTTCGGCCGCATCCTTGTAATTTTTAGCCGCAAAGGCCCTGTCTCCTGCCTCCCTGTCCGCGCTTGTATTCAGACCATGCACAGATGCGCAGCCTGACATGCAGATGATTAATAAAATGAACAGTGCATGTTCCCACGTAAAACCAGTTTTCATCTTTTTCTCCTTGCTGTTTATGCCTTGCAGATTCCGGAGAGGTTTTATCTTTTTTCCTGTTCAATATCAATGCCGGACTCGCAAAAAAATCAGAAAAGGGCTTCAGCGTCATACCGTACTTGATCCTGCACCGAGTATTTTCAAATATTTATGAATTCCGGCCTGCACCGAAATGACAGAAAACGGACTTTTTTACGATCTTGTTATCAATGAAATTCCTGAAAATTTTGTCACAACCATTAAACACTGCCAGTTTCAGCAAAAATCTGATATTTCTGAGCTTTGTTTCGGATGGGCAGGCTTCATGAAAAAATAGGATCCTGCCGTGAAAAATACAATCATCAGGAGATTAGTACCCGTGCCTGTTCCTAAATATTTTTTTAAAGATGACTGTGCAATAATGGATTTTTTCGAGGGCGAGCTTTCAATAAGAATCCATAATTTTGAGGACTCCGCAAAAACATCAGATGCACTTTATCCTGATTCTCCTGATTTCAGAAAAAGAATGGCTGCGGCTTTTACATCAAGCGGATTCATAGCAAGAACCCTGGCAAGACATCCTTCCATAATCTCTGACCTTGTCGAAAGCAGAGATCTTGATCAAAGCTACGAAACTGACAGACTTTTTGAGACGGTCAAAAAGATCAGACTCTGCTCAAAAAACCAGGATGATCTTGGTTCAAATCTCAGAAAACTAAGGGCAAGGGAATATGTTCGGATAGCATGGCGGGACATAAACGGTCTTGCGGATCTTGACGAGACCCTAAGGGACCTGTCTCTTCTTGCCGAAGCCTGCGTGGATCAAGTCTGCGAATTCATATTCGGTGAGCTTGCCCTAAGATATGGATATCCCAAAAGATCAGACGGAAGAATTCAGAAACTGCTTGTTCTTGGAATGGGCAAACTTGGTGCAAGGGAGCTTAATTTTTCTTCGGATATTGACCTGATTTTTGCTTATCCTGAAAATACATGGGTGAATGAAGACATCACCTCTGACGAATTTTTCACAAAGCTGGCCAGATCATTCCTCAAGGTTTTTGCTGAAAACAGCCCGGAAGGTCTTCTTTTCAGGGTTGACATGAGACTCCGGCCATATGGCGACGCAGGCCCCATAGTAATGAGCTTTTCATCCATGGAAGATTATTATCAAACCCAGGGACGGGAATGGGAAAGATACGCACTCATAAAGGCAAGGGTAGTTGCTGGCCAGCCCGATGATGGTGAAGAGCTGACGGACATGCTCAGGCCTTTTGTCTACAGACGATATTTTGACTACAGTACCTTCGAGGCCATCCGTGATTTAAAGAAAAGCATTGCTTCAGAGGTTCAGAGAAAGCAATTGAGCAGAAATATCAAATTAGGCGCTGGCGGAATCAGGGAGATCGAATTTTTCGGACAGGTATTCCAGCTTTTAAGGGGTGGTGTGGAATCCGAGCTTCAGGAAAGAAGCATATTAAAAATCCTGAAAATTCTTTCTTTAAGAAACTATATTCCTGATTCAGTACGACAGGAACTTGAGTCAGCGTATTATTTTTTCAGAAACCTTGAACACAGGATCCAGCAGGTGGAAGACCGTCAGACCCATGATCTTCCTGAAAACGAGCTTGAAAAGCTGAGAATATGCATTGGCATGGGCTTTTCAGATTACGGGGATTTTTCCGAAGTTCTCGAAATTCATCAGGCAAAGGTACACAATCATTTCAGATGCCTTCTCGGCGGAGAAAACGGGGAAGAATCAGACATCTGCGCTAAAACAGAAATATTCGAAGGCATATGGCAGCATCCCGAAAACAGGGACGCAACCATGGAAATCCTCGGAAATACAGGCTTTAAAGACCCTGAAAATTCATTCTCCAACATCATATATATAAGGGAACTTTCATTAAAGCAGGCCGGGGAAAAGGGGAAGCTCAAACTTGACAGGCTCATGCCGACTCTTTTGAAAAAAATATCAGAATCAGATTTCCCTGATACGGCTCTTTCACGAATAGCGGATCTGCTAAAGGCCATCATGCAGAGAACCTGTTATATTGCCCTTCTTCAGGAAAACCTGGTCTCTGTGGACAACCTCATCAAGCTGGCCAGTGCAAGCCCCTGGATTGTAAATTTCCTGAGCAGGCATCCAGTTCTTCTTGATGAACTGCTTGATCCGAGAACTCTTTATTCTCCGCCGTCAAAAGAAGAGCTCAGGGAAGATCTTGGCTACAGACTCGGTCAGATAGATGACGAGAATATGGAACTTCAAATGGAGACATTATGTGTTTTCAAGCAGTCCAGAATACTCAGAGTGGCAGCGGCAGATATAACAGCGTCCTATCCCCTGATGAGGGTCAGTGACCATCTGACTGAAATTGCTGAAACCCTTCTTGAAACGGTTTTAGAACTGTCTTTCAGGCAGATTGCAAAAAGGCTCGCTGCTCCTGAATCTCTTGCCATTGTCGAACCTGCCATAAATTCCTTTGCCATAATTGGATACGGAAAGCTCGGAGGATTAGAGCTCGGATATGGTTCGGATCTTGATATCGTTTTTCTGCATCAAGGCGAAGGAGAGTACTCCAAGGGATTCGACGGAATAGACACCTCTTATTTTTTCACCCGCGTTGCCCAGATAATGATTCATTTTCTTACGACTCACTCCAATGCAGGCACCCTGTACGAAGTTGACACAAGGCTCAGGCCAAGCGGAAGTGCGGGCGTGCTCGTAAGTCATATCAACGGCTTTGAGGACTATCTTCTGAACCAGGCATGGACGTGGGAACATCAGGCCATTGTCAGGGCGAGGGTTATTGTCGGAGGAAAAGACATTTCCGAAAGATTCAATGACATAAGAAAACGAATTCTCTGCATAAAAAGAGATGTTCCAAGCCTTAAAAAAGAAATTACGGAAATGAGTGAAAAAATCAGAACCCATAACAGAAAAAAGCCGGTCTCTGGTTTTCATCTTAAATATGATAAAGGAGGGATAGTGGACATAGAATTCTTTGTTCAGTATCTCGTTCTCGCATATTCAAACGCCTATCCTGAAATGTCTATCTGGACGGACAATGTAAGAATTCTCGAAACAGCTGCAAAAACAGGCATCATATCAGAAGAAACTTCCCTCTGTCTCAAGAAGGCTTACCTTTCTTACAGAATTGAAGTGCATAAAAGAGACCTGCTCGGTCTTGATCACGAAGTCGAGGAAGACATTTTCTCGGAACATAGAGCATTTGTCATTAAAACCTGGAATGAATATTTGTAGCTTCACAATAAGAAAAGTAGCGGCTGTGCTTTTTCCGGCCTTTTTATAATGATGGTCTCGCAAAAAAAGGTTTCAGAGTCATGCCGGACTTGATCCTGCATCCAGTACTTTCATTTGCTTCCTGTTCCCTGGATTTCGGCACAAGCCGAAATCCAGGTTTCACGTTGGCAATCTCTCATGGTAAAGCCCCCTGACTTACACAAGAGGATAAAAACAGGTCTAAAAACAACAAAAATGTAACTGTATTTTTCAAGACTCTTACCCCCCACAAAACATAACAGTCAAAATCATTTAAATTCAGTATATTATAAAAAAGATTAAAGACTGGCACATTGCATGGTTGTTTATTGGATTTATGAATAATAGCTTCTGAAAATTTTTTTTATGTTTTTGAGAACGCTTTTATGCCCAGGACTCCCATATTTGTATTTTTTTAAATTAATTTATTACAAATTTGTTGATGACACACTCGAAGCACCGGCATAATTCATATTTATCACAGATAATAAAGTCGACTTTAAAAATTTTATTTTTTATTAATTAAGCATGTTACATATTAAATATCATAATACCAAAGCAAAGGGCACGCTAATTGCTTTTAAGATATACAGAAAAAGGACGGGGCTATGGACGTAAAAGTAAACATACATGCAAAAGCAGCGGGCAGACTCAAGGAAGACCGGGAAAAGCTGATTTCCCGTTTCAGCAGAATTCCTTCCTCAGAGTTTCTCATGAAGCACACAGAGCTGATAGACAGCTACTTCATGGAATGCTTCGAAAAAAGCCTGGCTGGCATGAACATGGGCATAAGCAAAAGGCCCTACGCCATAATAGCCCTTGGTGGTTACGGCCGCGCAGAGCAATGCGTCCGTTCGGATGTTGATGTCCTTTTTCTTTTCAGAAATGAAGTGCCAAAGGAAGCTGTAGAGCTGATCAGGGAAATGATTTATCCGCTCTGGGACATGGGAATGGAAGTCGGCCATTCCACAAGATCCATAAAAGAAAGCATCAATATGGCCCAGCAGGATCTTGAATTTCTTACATCAATATTGGACGCCAGATTCATATGCGGCATGTCCCCTCTCTTTACGGAGGTGATGGAAAAAATTCATGAGAAATGCGTGAGGCCTCAGCAGAAGACGTATCTCACAAGACTAATAGACTCTGCTGCTGCAAGACATCTTCAGGCGGGGGATTCGGAAGGAGTGCTTGAGCCAAATCTCAAGAACGGTGTAGGCGGACTCAGGGATTATCACTCCATAATGTGGCTTGGGAAAATCAGATTCGGACTCAAGCTTCAGAGAGATCTCGAATATTACGGACATCTTTCGAATGAAGAATTTGAAAGACTCGGTGCAGTCCTGGAATTCATATGGAAGGTCAGAAACAATCTTCACATAATTACAGGCCGGAAATGTGACCAGCTTTATTTTGAGCACCAGGAAAGACTGGCCGAAGCCATGGGCTTTAAGCCAAAAGCGGGAGAAAAGGCGGTGGAGAGATTTCTTGGTGAGCTCCACTCTGCGATGGACACAGTAAAGCAACTTTACCTGATGATTGTTTCGGAATCTGTTCCTTCAAAACGCTTAAGCCTTAGAAGGACTTTTCCAAAGAAATGCAAATGCCCTGATCTTGTTATAAACAGGGAAACCTTAGGATTTGCGTCTTCTGAGGATGTACTCAGAAACAAGGAGCTTCTGATCCAGATTTTTCATGAAAGCGCTGTTTCAAAGATCCAGATAGGAACAGAAGCCAAAAGAATCATCAGGGAGTTCGGATATCTGGCTGATCAGTTTTACCTTGCCGATCCTGTAAGAATGAAGATGTTCGAGAAAATATTATCTGTTCCGGCAAAAGGATTCAGCGTGCTGAATGATATGCTCAGCACAGGTTTTCTTGAAAGGATAGTACCAGAGCTGAAAACCATAAGACACAGGATTCAATACAATCAGTATCACATACATCCTGTGGACAGACATTCGGTAAATACGGTTAATATCCTGGCATCCTTTGGTGAAGACAAGGAAAGCAACCTGAAATCAGATATTTTCAAGACCCTCAAAAGTAGGCCTGCTCTTTTCTGGGCAGCTTTCCTGCACGACATAGGAAAAGGAGTGGCGTCTCCGACCCATTGTGTGGAGGGGGCTGAAATTGCAAAAAAGATTCTGACAAGAATCGGATACAGAACATCCTTTATAGAAACAGTTACCTTTCTCATTGAAATGCATCTGTTTCTTATACAGGCCGCCACCAGAAGAGACATAAACGATGAGGAAACGGCTGTGTTCTGCGCCATGAAGATAAGAGACCCGGAGAGACTCAAGATGCTCTACCTTCTGTCTGTAGCAGATTCCATGGCGACCGGGCCGAAGGCATGGAACACCTGGACGGCAAGCCTTCTCAGGGAGCTTTTCTTCAAGGTCATGAACACAATAAAAACGGGCGAAGTGATCTCTGCAAGGGCGATCAAGAACCTGGATGCAAAAAAGCTGACAATACTCGAGGCGTGGCAAAATCTCGGAGGACCGGACATAAATCCGGAATCTTTCATAAATCAGATATCCACAAGATACCTGATCAGCACGCCTGTCGAAAATATAATGAAACACCTGAATCTTTATTCCGAAAGGCCCCAGGGGGATTTTCTCTGGGATGTTGATATTAAGGAAGGATCTGAAGTCAGAACGGTTACAATAATGGCAGAAGACCGTCCGGGCCATCTTTCAAGTGTTTCAGGTGTTTTCACTCTTAACGGAATAGACATTCTCGATGCCCAGGCCTATCCCTGGCCTAAAAACACAGGTCTGAGCATCTTTACGGTAAAGGCCCCGCCGGACATAATTTTTGAGTCCGAAAGATGGGACAAGGCCAGGGAAAATCTAAGAGCCGTTCTTGCCGGAGAAAAAAATATTGAGGAGGAGCTTGCAAAGCGTAAAAAGCCCGCCCTCAAAATCAACGGCTCTTCAGGAAAAAACTGGAGCGTAAGAATTGACAGCGAGTGGTCCAGTTTTTTCACAATTATTGAAGTAACTGCCCATGATGCTCCTGGGCTTCTATTCTGCATCACGCGTGCGCTTCATATTTGCGGACTCGATGTTGCGGTAGCCAAAATTGCCACCAGGGTCGACCAGGTAATGGACATTTTTTATGTTCGTGAACCTTCCGGAGGAAAAGTGGCTGATTCAGAAACCCAGGAGAAGATACGCAGTGAAATAGGCCTTGCGCTTGATAATTTTTTTGAAATCGGGAGTTAGGGCTACAATGTGTTTCATTTTTAAAACCTATTATTTGGGGGTGCAATCATGATCAATTCCGGAGATACCGCGTTCATGCTTATTTCGGCTGCCCTTGTCATGTTCATGACACCGGGTCTGGCTTTATTTTACGGTGGACTTGTAAGATCAAAAAATGTTCTTTCAACCATTCTCCAGAGCTTCATATGCCTTGGACTGGTTTCAATTATCTGGCTCGTTTATGGATATACACTTGCATTCGGGCCGGATGTGTCGGGTTTCATAGGAAAGCTTGACTACCTGTTTCTTAAAGGAGTGAGTATGACGGCTCCCATGGTTGATACACAGACTATCCCACATATTCTGTTTTGCGCGTTTCAGCTCATGTTCGCCATCATAACTCCAGCTCTTATCACAGGAGCATTTGCAGAGCGAATAAAATTTTCTGGATATCTGCTTTTTACAGGACTTTGGGTGACATTCGTTTACCTGCCCGTATGCCACTGGGTATGGGGCGGAGGCTGGATCGGAGCAATGGGCGCTCTTGACTTTGCGGGTGGCACAGTAATCCATATCAACTCTGCATGCGCGGCGCTTGTGTCGGCGATTGTAATTGGAAAGCGCAAGGGCTGGGGAACAGAACCTATTATTCCACATAATATAGGAATGAGTGTTCTTGGTGCGGGAATTCTCTGGGTTGGCTGGTTCGGATTCAACGCAGGAAGCGCCTTAGCTGCCAACGGAGCGGCTTCCATGGCTCTCATGACAACACATCTTGCGGCAGGATGCGCGGCCTTCTCGTGGATAGTCATTGAATGGTTAAAGCATGGCAAGCCAACCACCCTCGGCGCAGCTTCAGGCGCGGTTGCAGGCCTTGTTGCCATAACTCCCGGAGCCGGCTTTGTCGACCCCATGGGTGCAGCCATAATAGGCATAGTGGCAGGTGTAATTTGCTGCCTTGCAATAGGACTTAAGACCAAGTTCGGATACGACGATGCTCTGGATGTAGTTGCGGTTCATGGAGTAGGTGGATTCTGGGGATCTCTTGCGACAGGTATCTTTGCGGTCGAGGCTGTTGGCGGCAAAAATGGCCTTTTATACGGAAATCCAGAGCAGCTGTGGATCCAGTTTATATCAAATGTTGCGGTTATTGCCTTTTCTCTGATAGTGTCCTGGATACTGCTTAAAATTGTAAGCGTCACAACAGGACTCCGTGTAAGCGAAGAAGACGAGGTTCAAGGTCTGGACTTATCCCAGCACAGCGAAGTCGGGTATATCATTTAATATGACTTGGCAGAGTCTGTAGGTTGATAACGGATTTCCACGAAAGGAGAATACAAATGAAAAAAATTGAAGCGATTATCAAGCCATTCAAGCTTGATGACGTAAAGGAAGCGCTCAACAAGATAGGCGTTCAGGGAATGACCATTACCGAAGTAAAAGGTTATGGACGCCAGAAAGGACACAAGGAAATCTACCGTGGTGCTGAGTATGTAGTAGATTTTATCCCTAAGGTCAAAATAGAGCTTGTTGTTGATGATGAACAGTCTGAAAAAGTTGCGGACGCAATTATCAATGCGGCACGAACAGGCCAGATTGGGGATGGAAAAATTTTCATACTTAATGTAGAAGAGGCGGTTCGTATCCGTACCGGAGAAAAAGGCACAAGCGCAGTTTAATTTTAACTGACTGTAAAATTTCTAAAGTCAGGACTATAGAACAGTTTATCTGAAGTGGTCATGAAGAGGTATCCGCTCATACTTATGAATGATCGAAAGAAGTCTGAATAAATCCTGGCCCAGAAACAGCTATCGAAGACAGATCTGTTTGTAACGCCCTTCTGCCCGGACCCGGGCTCCGGGCAGAAGGGTTTTTGAAATAAAACCAGTAAAAAGGAGTTAGTCACGTGACACCACAAGAAGTAATCAAATTTGCTAAGGACAATGACGTTAAGGTAGTTGATGTCCGCTTTACAGACTTCATGGGTACCTGGCAGCATTTCACTGTTCCTGCCAGCGATCTTACAGAAGATTTCTTTGAAGCAGGTCGTGGTTTTGACGGATCCAGTATTCGTGGATGGCAGAATATCGAAGCCAGTGACATGATAATCATTCCGGATGCAAAGACCGCGAAGATCGACCCATTCTTCAAAGACAAAACCCTTGTAGTTCTTGCTGACGTTGCAGATCCTATCACCGGCGGAAAGTACAACAAGGATCCACGCTACATTGCAATGAAGGCTGAAGCTTATCTCAAGAGCACCGGCATCGGCGACACCTCTTTCTTTGGCCCAGAACCGGAATTCTTCATTTTTGATGACGTTCGCTTCAACTCAGGCCCTAACTTTGCATTCTATCAGCTTGATTCTTGTGAAGCGGCTTGGAACAGCGGAAGAGAAGAAAATCCGAACCTCGGATACAAGATCCGTCATAAAGAAGGCTACTTCCCGCTTCCTCCTGCGGACAAGTTCCAGGATATCCGTAACGAAATGATGATGACCCTCGAAAGTCTCGGCATAGTTATGGAATGCCAGCATCATGAAGTTGCTACTGCGGGTCAGTGCGAAATCGACATGCAGTTCAACACCCTTCTCGAAATGGCTGATCAGCTCTGCTGGTACAAATATGTTCTCAAAAATGTTGCATACAAGCACGGTTACAGCGTAACCTTCATGCCTAAGCCGCTTTTCGGCGATAACGGCAGCGGTATGCACGTTCATGCAAGTATTTGGAAAGACGGCAAGCCTCTCTTTGCCGGCGACAAATACGCAGGCATGTCAGAAATGGGTCTTTACGCAATCGGTGGTATTCTTAAGCACGCCAGAGCGATCTGTGCTTTCACCAACCCTATCACCAACTCTTACAAGCGCCTTGTACCTGGCTATGAAGCACCAATCAACCTTGCTTATTCAAGCCGTAACCGCAGTGCTTCAATTCGTATTCCAATGTATAACTCTTCTCCAAAGGCAAAACGTCTTGAGTTCAGAACTCCTGACCCTTCTTGCAACGGATATCTCGCATTCTCTGCGATCCTTATGGCCATGCTTGACGGTATCCAGAACAAGATTGATCCTGGTCAGCCAATGGACAAGAACATCTATGATCTTCCACCAGAAGAGCTTGCGCTTATTCCTTCGGCTCCGGGCGATCTTGAGGAAGCTCTTAATGCTCTTAAGGCAGATCATGAATTCCTTCTCAAGGGTGATGTTTTCACAAAAGAAGTTATTGACACCTGGATTTCCTACAAGATGGAAAAAGAAGTTTCGGCTGTCAGAAGCCGTCCTCATCCGCACGAATTCTTCCTGTACTATGACATCTAATCTGTCATACGCAGAATAAACTGGAAAACCGGCTCCGAAAGGGGCCGGTTTTTTTGTTTTACGCCCAGTTAATCACCCAGCAGTTCGCATCGCCTATAGATAAAACTATAAAAGGCTACAGAAGTTCTCAAACATCTCGAGAATTAAAGATTTTATGTTAATTAATGTTTTTCTGCGGTAATCAAACTTGAGGGCAAGACAATGACAGATATCATTAAATCGATCAGGGCTATTATGATAAGGACCTTATTCTTTTTATTGTGCGGATGTGCAACAACAAATATCCGACCGATAGGAGAGAAAAGTATCACCAGAGTTGATCTGCCCGAAAAAAACCGTTTCGCAGGCATAACATTCATGCTCAAGAAAGTACCAAACCAGGAAATTGTCTTCCTGCTTTCTCAATCATACCCCGAAGCTTATATAGTTATTTCTGCATATGATGCCGATGCAGCCACAGTGTTTTATGACTCAGACACAGCATTCATGAGCAAGCCTAAATCATGTTATATTGCAAAAAAACATACGCTTGCCCCTTATCTGATCTTTCACAAAAAGAAGATGATTGCCTACCACAGACTTCCTGAGGAATTTATAGATGAATCTGTTGTTAACCTTGAATGGGAAAAAATTTCTGGGTCTGAAGAAAAAAACATTGATACAGAAGTTTCAAGCTCCTACGGACTTGTTTATAATATCTTTTCCAGACTTACTTTAATTGATTTTACTGGTCTAATCGGTCCCATACCACCTTTGCCAAGAATGGATTATTGGGCTAAAGATGCGGTTAAGATTGATTCTCAGAGCTTTTCCCAAAGATATATTCCATCTGTAAATGCGTCCCATTTTTTGTTTTCCGGAGCATTTGTTGGTCTTTGCGCCTTACCTATTACTGATGTTGGACAAGGAGCTATTATAAACAGCCCGACTTTAGGAAGTTCAGCATATGCTAATACAATTTCGAGGGCATTTAATGATCTGCAAAATCTTTCTCCTTGTCCCGAAAGCGCCAAAACAATCAGACAGAAGAGCTTTGATTCGATGTATGCACGGGAAGGATTTAATGTTTCCAGATACAATCCCAAAGTTAAAACAGCGTGTTTAATATCCGGTGCTAACGAACTGACTCTTTATTTTTGGGAAAGCACATCACACACCGAAGATTGTAAAGACACAATATATGAGAACACATTCAGAGAAATATTCATTAAAGGAGAAAGGGTGGAAACCCCAAAAGTACCCGATTGATTTCTAACTATTTTATGTTCACTATGAGAATGCATTCATAATTAAAATAGAACCGCCCTGCCTGAAAATCAAAAAATATTATCAATCAAACAAAATACACGCTCATAAAAAACCTTGATTTTAAATATAACGCTGTTATTTTAACATCGTTATTTTAACCGGAGATCAAAATGCCAAAAGCGCCGATGGCCCAGGAAGAGGTCGAACAGATAAGGGCCAGGATCCTGGATACTGCCCTGGAAATTATTATAGAAGAAGGATTCAAGAGCCTGAGCGTAAGGAAAATAGCCTCAAGACTCGGAATCACGGCCACAACAATATATAATTATTACAAGAACAAAGATGAGCTTAACCTGATGATCAGGATGAGGGGATTTGAAAAACTTCATGATCTTCTTACCTCAAGGGCAGGTCAGTTTGAAGATCACTTGGATCGTCTCAAGGCCATGGTAAAGGCTTATGTCGAGTTTGGGCGCAATTTCCCGAGCTATTACGACATAATGTTCAATCTCCATACGCCCAAATATCTTGATTATGTGGGAACAGACATAGAGCCAGTGGCTTTTCGGGAAAAAGAAAACGCCCTCAAATGTCTGGCTCTTTTCATAGAGCCTGTTAACGCATGGCTGCCAGGTGACGGGGAATCGAAAGACCGCTTTGTTCTTCATCAGATTGTGAGAATTTGGCCGGAACTTCATGGGATAGTCACTCTTTACAACAGCAGGCTTTTCCATGAAGTCATGGATGATGTTGATGCTTTTGTTGAAACAAGGACAGACGAGCTGATCGAACGTGTGATGGTCATGAAGAAGCGTATTGATATGGGTGAGTTGAGTTATTGAGGCTCAACGTCGGATTACGAGCAAAGGGCGCTCTAATCTGACCTACGAATCAAAAATTTCCCCGAGGTGAATCATGCCTGTAGTAAGCCAGCCAGGAAAAAAGAGTTTTACGGACAAAATGGCTCATCTGTTTTTCAGATTCATAGCCATGAACTTCAATGCCAGAAAGTCTTTGAAGAGATATCTGAAATCTGAAGACGGATGGCTGAACTTCACATTTGCTATAAAAACAGAAAATGGCAGCGTGGAGCAGAGCATCTTTTTTAAGAACGGGCGAGTGCATGTGATCGCCGGAATTTCTGAAAAGCCGGACGCCATGCTGGTATTCGTTGATGAAGAGGCTGTCAAGGAGGCTGCTGTAAATCCTCCGAACAAGCTGATGATGGCCCTCATGGAAAACAGGATGCACACCGTCGGAAACATTGGCTATCTCCAGCTTATGAATTTTTATCTTTCTCTTGTTTTAAAGCCTGTTCAGATCTCAAAGCTTAAAAAAGAAGCTTCTATCGGAAAAAGAAATTTTGATCAGCAAAAGGCTTCGGAATTGAGTCTTGAAAGACGAAAAACTCCGCAGCTCAAGGCTGGGTCACAAGATATAGGAGTCCTTTTTCTCAAGGATTCATATCTTTCTGAATACAGTCTCGATGATTTTCCAAGACTTAAGGAATTTCTTGCAATCCATCTTAAGACAAGACCCTCCATCTGCCATGAACGTCCTGAGATTCTGACAAGATGGTACAGGGAGAACGGATTCGAAAAAGACCGAAGCGGAGCAGCCATTGTTCCTGAACTCCGTCAGGCCATGGGGTTACGTTATCTCATGGAAAACAGAAAACCCATTATCAGAAAAAATGACCTCATCGCAGGCACGACCACAACAAAGGAAATTGGTGTCGTGCTTTATCCAGATGCCCACGGAACCATGATCTGGGGGGAGCTTCTGACAACTCCTCACCGTCCTTTAAATCCCTATGATGTCGATCCTGAAACCATAAATATTCTTCACGACAAGGTTTTTCCTTTCTGGGTGAAACGTAATTTCAGGGAATGGGTGAGGGAGAAAAAGGGATATCCTGTGTGCCAGAAGCTGGACGAGAGGTTCGCTGCCTGCTTCCTCTGGAAGACAGTGGCACTTTCCCACACGATAATAGATTTTCCAAAAATACTGAAACTTGGCACAAGGGGCATAATCTCAGAGATCGAAAAGGAGATGGTTGAAACCAATGAATCCAATAAACAGAAAAGAGACAGCCTGCTCGCCATGGAAATCTGCCTTGAAGGGCTTGTAAGCTACGCAAGAAATCTTTCGAAAGAAGCAAAAAAGCTTGCTGATTCCGAAGGCAACAAAGAACGCAGACAAGAGCTTACGCTTATTTCGGATATCTGCTCAAAGGTTCCTGAAAATCCATGCACAACTCTTGATGAAGCAGTTAATGCCATGTGGATAATATGGGTTGGTATTCACATGGAAAACACAAACGCCGGTTTTTCCCTCGGACGTCTGGATCAGTGGCTTCAACCCTATTTTGTATCTGACTTGGAGAAAATCACGAATCAAACTGAACGCGAAGCATACGTGAAGCACGCCATAGAGCTGATCGGATGCTTTTATATGCGCTGTACCGACCATCTTCCGCTCATACCTGACATTGGCAATTACCTGTTCGGAGGAAGCTCGTCAGATCAGGCCATAACCCTTGGAGGCTTAACACCTGAAGGAAAGGATGCGGTCAATGACATGACCTATGTCTTTCTAAAAGTTACAGAGATGCTCAGTATCCGAGATCCAAATGTAAATGCCAGATACAGCAGGGAAAAGAACAGCATGACCTACCTGAAACGGCTGTGCGAGGTGAATGTCAATACAGCTGCCACTCCTTCGATTCATACGGACGAGGTTGTCATGTCCTCTCTTGAATCAAAAGGATACAAGCTTGAGCATATGCGGGACTGGGCCGCCACAGGATGCGTCGAGGCAACTATTTGCGGAAAACACATGGGACACACCAACTGCATGATGTTCAATATGGTGGCAGCATTTGAAATGGCTCTCAATAACGGGCTTCATCCCCTGATGCGCTGGAATCTTGGCCCAAAAACCGGAGATATAAGCAAAGGCGATTTCAAAGACTATGAATCATTCTTTGACGCATTTGCAACCCAGCTCCGTTTTCTCGCAAGCCTCACATGCCAGTATAATAATTATCTCGGAGAGGCTCATCAGGCTTTAAGGCCTACTCCTTATATATCATCCATGATCGGAGGCTCCATCAAGAGCGGCATGGATGTCACAAAAGGCGGAGCTCTATACAATTCTTCGGGAACGGCATGCATAGGCCTTGCAGACATTACAGATTCTCTCATGGCCATCAAAAAGCTGGTTTTTGATGAAAAAAAGGTGACTTTTCCTGAAATGCTCGAAGCTGTAAACACCAATTTTCAAAATCACTCAGCCCTTCTTGCTATGATAAAAACAAAGGTTCCTCTTTTCGGTTCCGGAGACGCAGAAGCCCTTGCCACCGCAAACAGGGTAACAAAGCTCGCCCACGACTGTTTTGAAAGCCACACCAATTACAGGGGCGGGAAATATGCTGCCGGATTCTGGTCAATGTCCAATCATGTGGCCTTCGGAACCCTCACAGGTGCGCTTCCCTCTGGCAGGCTAGCGGGAAAGGCCTTTACTCCCGGACTCACACCTGAAGCCCATGCATCGAGGAGCATGCTCGCAAACATACGCGACGTTGCAGGGCTTGATCCGAAAAACATGAGCAACAACATAGCCTTTAATTTAAAGGTCGTGCCATCTTCAAACGACAGCCACCAGAAGACCGTGGACAATGTAGCTGCTTACGTAAAGGCATACAGCGATCTCGGAGGCATGCAGATGCAGCTCAATGTGGTTTCCTCGGAAACTTTGCGGGACGCGATGGAGAATCCCGAAAATTACCAGAATCTGCTTGTTAGAATTTCAGGATACAATGCCTATTTCGTGACCCTGAACAGGGATATGCAGATGGAGCTTATTGAGAGGGCTGAATTTGGCCTGTAGCTCTATTCATCGAATAATATTAAAAATGATAAATGATCCGCTTTTTTGAAAAAGCTTGGCAAAAAACTTATGGTTTTGAAGCTCGTTTATTGAAAGTTCATCAACATCAAGACCTGAAAGTTTTTGGGAAAGGTTTGGAAAACACTTTTTACAAAAAGGGTTTTCCAAGAAAAAATCCATGTTTCATTTGCAGAGCGCTCTTAAGAAATATGCTCTGCCGAGACCGAAATTAATGAGTGAAAATAATGATAAATTGCCACTGATCCTCGACATTAAGGCCAACTCTCTCGACGACGGCCCAGGAATCCGCTCTGTTGTTTTCTTTAAAGGCTGCCCGCTTTCCTGCGTCTGGTGCCACAATCCCGAGAGCAGAAAAGCCTCTCCTGAAATCGCTTTTGATACTGAGAAGTGCATTGACTGCGGATCATGCAGGGATCTTTGCACTGAAAAGGCTCTTTCCCAAAAGAATGCTTTTTACGTTGACCGGAAAGCATGCAAGCTCTGCTTCAAATGTGCGGATTCCTGCCCTTCGGCAGCCCTTGAGATGGTCGGAAAGCCCATGAATATTGATGAAATCCTCGCAAAAATCCTTCCTGACAAGCCGTTTTTTGATGTTTCGAGTGGCGGGGTGACTCTCTCAGGAGGTGAGGCGACCCTTCACATGGAATTTCTTTCCGAACTCCTGAAATCTTTGAAGAAAAATGGAATCCACAGCCTGCTCGAAACCTGCGGATTCTTTGATCATGAAAGGTTCATGGAACTTGTTTATCCATATACAGACTCGATCTTTTTTGATGTGAAAATTATGGACAGCATGGATCACAAAAAATTCTGCGGACTGCCCAATGAAAGGATTCTGGATAATTTCAGACAGATTGCAAGAACTGCCAGACTCGATGGAAAGGCTTTTTTGCCAAGAACTCCCCTTGTCCCGGATATCACGGACACGGAAGCAAATATCAAAGCTGTGGCCGCATTTTATAATGAAACAGGAATAACCGAGGCTGCCCTTCTTTCCTATAATCCTCTCTGGCACGACAAAAGCCGGAAGATGGGTGCGGAAAATCCTTACGTGAACAACACTGCCATGACTTCATTTTCGGATAAGACGGTCATGGAGAGATGCAGACGAATTTTTGAAAACAAGGGGATAAAAGTATTTGAGTAGAATTTTTGTTTTTGTAGGGTGCTCAGGCTCTAAGGCCTGCGCACCATTTTGCTGGTGCGCAAACCTTCCGGTTTGAGCACCCTACGAATAAAAAACAGGTGGCAAGGAGAAAAAAATGAATGGAATGACACAAATCGCACAACCTGTTCTTGTCACAGGTGCCAATGGATTCATAGGAAGGCGCGTCGTGGAAAAGCTTATTAATGAAGGAGTAAAGGTTCGGGCGCTGGTGCTTCAGGGCGAGCAAATTCCTTCATCATGGACAGATTCCGTCGAAGTGGTTTGCGGCAATCTTTCTGATACCGCTTCTGTGGAAAAGGCTACTGAAGGCGCTGCCACAATTATTCATCTTGCAGCGGTTGTGTCTGACTGGGGCGATGAAAAGCTTTTCTGGGAATTCACTGTGGAAGGCAGCCGCAGGGTTTTTGATCAGGCCGTGAAAACAGGAGCGCGGGTAGTGCTGGTGTCGAGCATTGTTTATTACGGGGACAAAATTTACAGTCAGTCCTGCCCTGAAGAAACAGAACGAGGAAAAAGCCTCGGGCCATACAGCAGAACCAAACAGGCCCAGGAAGATCTGGCGTGGGAATATCACAGAAACCAAGGTATGAAGCTTAGCGTGGTGAGACCTGCCAATGTATTTGGGCCAGGATCAGGCCCCTGGCTTCATGATGTAGTTGGCGTACTTCAAAGCGGTTCGCCTGGTCTTGTATCAGGAGGCAAAATGAACGCGGGGCTCGTTTATGTGGATAATGTCGCTGATATCATAATTCTTGCGGCATCGAAAGACGAAGCCCTCGGACGGGCCTTTAACGCCTGCGACGGTCTTTCTGTCACATGGAAGGAATATTTTTCTGACATAGCATTTATGATAGGCGCAAAAAATCCGGGATCTGTTCCAAGACCTCTGGCCCTTGGAAGTGCTTATGTCTGCGAATGGATCTGGAAGAAACTAGGAATAAAGAAAAGACCTCCGGCAACGATAGAAGCGCTCAATCTTGTGGCGTCTGAAAACAGGATACCGAATGACAGGGTAAAAATCGAGCTTGGATATGAGCCTCAGATTTCATATTCAGAAGGCCTGAAACGGACGAGGGAATATATTGAAAACGAATTTACCGGTTTAAAGAAAAAATCAGATCCTTTTTTTAACGGAAAACTGGCCTTTATCACAGGAGGCTCCAGCGGAATAGGTCTTGCCACCGCTTTCCGTCTTGCTTCAAAAGGATGCGGAGTTGTTCTTTTTGCAAGGGGTCATGAAAAGCTTAATAGGGCCTGCCATGATATCATGGTTCGCACGGGAGCTTCGATTCCTGTTCATTCGATATCAATGGATGCCTCTGATAATGATGACGTGCAAAAGAAGATAGATTTGGCCGTAAGTCAGTACGGAGTGCCTGATTTCCTGATAAACGCCGCAGGAATAGGCTGCGGGGATCTTTTCGAGAACATTTCCTTTGAGCAGTTTGACCGTGTAATGAAAACCAATGTTTATGGAGTCAGGAACACCACAAGCGCAATCCTTCCGTATATGAAGGAAAAAAAGGGCGGACACATTGTAAATCTCTCGTCAGTGGCCGGACTGATCGGAATGTACGGTTACAGCATTTACAGCAGCTCGAAATATGCGCTGATTGGCATGAGCGAAGGCTTAAGAAGCGAACTGAAGCGCTTCGATATTGGCGTTACCCTTATCTGTCCGCCTGAGGTAAATACGCCTTTTCTCGAAGAGGAGGCCGGCTCTCTTCCGGCTGAAAGCCGCATGGTCAAGAATCTGGCCGGACTTCTTGAACCTGAGACAGTTGCAGATGCAATCGTCAATGGAATCAAAAAGAAGAAATTCATGGTCATTCCAGGCATTGAGGCAAATTTTCTGTATTTCTGGCACAGAATCAGCAACGGACTTCTCACGAGACTTCCTTCGGACTGGATCGTATCCTTTGCGGCCTGGGAAAATGGTAAAACTGAAGAAATGGAAGCAAAATCTTAAAAGAATCGTTCGGTCATTCAAGTATTCAGCAAAATCAAAAGAAAATTTTAACCGTCGGCCACTCGGCCAGTCAATGATCATGGCCGGCGGTTAATCATATTGATGATATTTCCTTGAAGGAAATCATGCGGGTTGCGGTCTTGTCATCCCTCACAAGATCTGCGTGGGCTTCGTCGGTCTCGCTTCTCATAACTGTCTTGCCTTGTTTTACAAAACATGTGATGCTTTCAACCTTCCAGTGAATTTTTCCGTATGTTTTCATGGCAAGTCCTCCTTTTTTTTAAGAATCAATGCGCTATTTGTTTTATTATCGGCCCCATTGTCATTCCCTTTAGAAAAATCTCACGGTTTGACATTAACCTCTTATCAATTTATACAAACCATCTGTAAAGACTTGTTCATTAACCTGAATTCACCGGACACCAGAAAATGGAAAAGCTGAGCCTCGAAAATCTGATAGCTGTTAAAGGTAATCTTGAAAGGGTTCTGGATAATCTTAGCGAAGGCATAATGGCGCATGATCTGGACAGAAGAATTTTCGCATTCAACCGTGAAGCAGAGAGAATCACAGGTTTTTCAAGATCAGAAGTGATCGGAAAAGACTGCCATGAGATAATGGGCGGACCATTCTGCGGGGAAAACTGTTCTTTCTGCAATGACAGGGACGCTTTTGGCATTTTCCCAAAAAAATACTATGTCAATCTATCTGCAAGAAACGGTGATGTGATACGCCTTGAAATGACGGTTACACCCATGACAAACGAAAACGGGGAGGTCGTGGGCGTTCTTGGGTCTTTCAGGGACATAACCGAAATACTCAGACTACAGATAAAGGTGGGCGAGCTTTTCAGCTTCAGCAACATAATCGGCTCAGATTCGAGGATGCTCCAGGTTTTTCAGCAGATAAGGGATGTCGCAGCATTTGATTACCCTGTTCATGTATTCGGAGAAACCGGGACAGGAAAAGAACTCGTTGCCGCAGCCATCCATAACGAAAGCAACAGAAAGCCGGCGCCTTTTGTTCCCATAAACTGCGGGGCTCTGCCAGAAGGTCTTATTGAAAGTGAGCTCTTCGGACATGTAAAGGGTTCTTTTTCAGGAGCCATAAAAGACAAAAAGGGAAGATTCGAACTTGCGGACGGAGGCACTATTTTTCTGGACGAGGTCGCTGAACTTTCAAAGTACATGCAGGTGAAACTTCTCCGTTTTCTTCAGGAAAGCACATTTGAAAGGGTTGGCGGAGAAAAAACCTTAAAAGTCAATGTAAGGATAATAAGCGCCACCAACAAAGACCTTAAGCAGGAGGTGGCCAGCGGAAATTTCAGGGAAGATCTTTACTACCGCCTTAATGTTGTACCGGTTGTACTTCCGCCTCTAAGACAGAGAAAAACAGATATCCCGCTTCTTGTTCAGCATTTTCTCAGACAGGCTTCCGAGAGATACGGATCGCCCGTCAAAAAAATTTCTGACCAGACAATATCCCTAATGATGGACTATGCCTGGCCCGGAAATGTAAGGGAACTCCAGAACGCTGTACAGTATTCCATAGTAAAATGCGGCGGACATATCATAAGGCCAGAGCACCTTCCAATGGAGCTGAAAAAGGACATGGATCTCAGGCTTTCAAAATCTACCCAGGGATTAAAGCTTGATCTTAAACTCGTAAAAGAAGCCCTTGCAAGAAGCGGAGGCAATAAGTCAAAGGCTGCAAAGGCCATGGGCGTTGGAAGGGCGACTCTTTACAGGTTCATGGAGTCAAATCCGGAGGTCATGGATCAGGAAAACACCTGAAAAACTAATAATCAAAATCTCCTCCAAAGGAGCTGGCTGCAAAGCCAGGGATGTCCACAATATATCAGAAATTAAAATCACAATCGCACCGGCTACGCACCGCATCATAAAATCTATTTTCAGGTTGATTATAAAACCACAAATGCTTATTTATTAACTCAACAAGCATTTGATTTATTTTTTTGCATTAACACAAAAAAAAGCGGCCGATTATATATTCCCCAATATCATATCCAGGAGGCTTACCATGGAATTCAGTGAATTAGTCAAACAAAGAAGATCAGTCAATTTTTTTGACCCTGACAAGGATGTTTCTCCCGAACTTCTCAAGCAGGCAGTCGAGCTTGCTGCGAATTCTCCTTCAAGTTTCAATCTCCAGCCCTGGAGTATTATTGAAATCAGGGATGCTTCTAAAAAGGAAAAGCTCAGAAAACTCGCCTGGGATCAGCCCAAAATTACAGACGCTCCTGTTGTTCTTATTTTTCTTGCTGACATGGAAGGATGGAATGCAAGCAGCCATGTCTTTGAAAAGAATTTCGAGGAATTCAAAAAAGCAGGGATAATGAAGGAAGAGCAGAGGGAATGGCTGGCTGGTTCATGCAGAAATCTGTATGGAATTTCTGATGCGAGATCTCTTGCGTTTGCCTGCAAAAACACAGGTTTTTTTACAGGAATATTCATGCTCGCGGCAAAAAGTCTCGGCCTTGATACACATCCAATGGACGGTTTTGATCTGGACGGAGTCATAAAGGAATTCAAAATACCTGAAAACTACTGGGTTCCCCTGATAATGTCTGTGGGATATTTCAAGGAAGGTTCACCAATGCCTCCTTACAAATGGAGAAAAAAGTACGAAGATATAATGGTTCGTTTCTGATAAAAGAGCGGCATCTCAAAAATACATCAAAAACCGGCCTGTTTTGACATTTATGGGAGTATGGGTTATGAGAATATCAAATATTAAAAATATGATTCACGGCTTCTTTTCCAGCAAAACAGGCGGGGGAAAACCAGATCCTAAAAATCATGGAATCGCGGCCAGCCCCTTGAAAAAGGAAGAAAATATTATGGGCGAAGAAAACAAAAATTCAGATGTAACCATATACTCCCTCAGCACTTGCAGCCATTGCAAGGCAGCCAAAAAATTCATCGGAGATTGTGCCGTAAAATATGAATTCATAGATGTTGACATGCTTGACCGTGAAGAGCGCATGGCAATTCTTGAGGACGTAAGAAAAGTCAATCCTCGCTGCTCCTTCCCCACCATTGTAATTGGCGACAAGGTGGTGGTTGGTTTCAGGGAAGATCAGATAAAGGAGGCACTGGGACTCTGATGGACATAAATCAGCTTTATGAAAACCTGAAAAAAATTCAGGAACCCAAAGGTTATTTTTTTAACTCTGACAGGGAAAAGGTCAATGATCTTCTTGAGTCCCTTCTTCTGAACAAGGAAAGATACGGTTACATGGCCTGTCCTTGTCGGCTGGCATCAGGAGACCGGGAACACGACAAAGACATTTTCTGTCCGTGTGTATACCGCGAACCTGATGTCGCAGAATTTGGAAGCTGCTATTGCGCCCTTTATGTTTCTGAAGACTGGAACACCGGAAAAGTTGAAAACGCTTATGTCCCGGAGAGAAGACCACCTGAAAAATTATTCTTTTAGATTTTTGGCTCTCCCCGATTAAACAGGGGAGAGTCTGTTTATCAGCCAACGAAAATAACAAAGTTCAATAATAAGATTGCTTTTCACACATATTGAACAAATCCCTTCTTTTCTGACAAAGATCTATCCATAAAACTTTATTTATTTGATTTGATTGAAAAAAAACACCTCCAAAGCTTGACATCAAGAAACAAAATTCAGATATTCAAAACCTGCTTCCGGGAAAGCGCGGAAATTGCAGATCAAATTATTCAATAATGATTAATCTGAACAACAACCATAAGGTTTGTTGTCAAGCTTTTTTGTAAAAAACCGACCTGCCGGAGGCATTGGAAAAACAACAAGTTTCCGGTTTTTCAAATAATAGAATCTTCGGACGGATTTAATATATGATTTACAATATCGGCGTGGACATAGGCTCCCAGAACATTTATTCCGTAATTCTCAGAAACGGAAAATTTTCAGGTTATTTTTCAATGCAGCATCAGGGGAATATTCCCGAAACTGTAAAACAGCTCATCCATCATATTTCCGGAAAAATTCCAAACCCAGAGTTTGTCAAAACCGGCATCACAGGCAGCATTGGGCGGGATGACATTCCCCTTATCGACTCCGTGCTCGCAAATATAGAAGCTGCAAGAATCACAGGAAACATCCACAGACACATTCTCTCTGTGGGCTGCGAACGAAGCTTTCTTATAAATATGGATGAAAAAGGCAATTATACCGGACATTCTGCCCAGAGCGACTGCGCCGCCGGAACCGGAGGTTTCATTGACCAGCAGGCTTACAGACTCGGAGTCGATCCGGAAGGCTTGGCTGAAATGGCTGAAAAATATGACGGCCCTGTTCCGACCATTGCCACAAGATGCGCGGTATTTGCAAAATCAGACATTATTCATGCCCAGGCAGCAGGATATTCTCCTTCAGGAATCGCTGCCGGGCTCTGCAAAGGCATGGCCAGAAGCATTGTAGCAAGCACAACCCAGGGCAGAGAGCTGGACGGAAGCCTTGTCTTTGTCGGAGGAGTCGCTAAAAACAGGGCGATTGTTCAGGCTTTGTCAGATCTTTTTGAACAGGAAATAGATGTTCCTGAAAACGGTGTGTTCTGGAATGCCATGGGTGCTGCGATCATGGCGGATCGGCCTTTCAGCGATCTTTCGTCCCTTACTGATAATTCAGCCACAAAAAGAAATACGCGCGCGCCGCTTTCCGCCGCAGACATTGACTATCCTGATTTTTCCGCAGACAGGACTGAAATAATTAATGATGTTGAAGTTACAACATACGCTCCATCTGAATCATTCAACGGAGAAGATATCTATCTTGGCATAGATGTTGGCTCCACAAGCACAAAGGCCGTCGTGACAGATAAAACCGGCATGGTCTTGCTCGGGGTTTATACCAGAACTCGTGGAAATCCTGTAAAAGCCGTGTCAGAAATCCTTGCAAGAATTCACGCCATATTTTCGAAAACCGGCTCCGCCATAGCAGGGGTTGCGACAACTGGCTCGGGCAGAGAACTCATAAAATCAGTTTTTGGCGCAGACATGGCCATAAACGAGATAACGGCCCACGCAAAAGGCGCCACATTCATAGATTCAGACGTTGACACCATTATTGAAATAGGCGGCCAGGATTCCAAATTTACAAGACTCAAGAACGGAGCCGTAACCCTTGCCACCATGAATTATGTATGTGCTGCCGGAACAGGTTCCTTCATAGAAGAACAGGCCATGCGCCTTGACATCACACTTGATGAGATTCCGGCTTTGACTCTTGGGAAAACCGCGCCATTCACGTCTGACAGATGCACAGTCTACATGGAAAGAGACCTGAATACCCTTCTATCGGAGGGCTGGGACAAGGCAGGAACAATGGCAGCAGTTCTTTTCAGCGTGAGAGACAATTATCTCTCC
The DNA here is from genome assembly GCF_000426225.1 of Desulforegula conservatrix Mb1Pa. Taxonomy (NCBI): domain Bacteria; kingdom Pseudomonadati; phylum Thermodesulfobacteriota; class Desulfobacteria; order Desulfobacterales; family Desulforegulaceae; genus Desulforegula; species Desulforegula conservatrix. The sequence goes on along the minus strand of NZ_AUEY01000011.1, from coordinate 29,003 downwards.
AAGGTTGTGGGAAAGACTCCTTTTGGCAAATGCATTTATTTTCAGGGCGCCACAGCCAGAAACAAGGCTCTTGTGGCGGCATTCGCTGCGGAACTCGGCACAAACGTGAAGGTCTCCAGATTCTGCCATTTAACTGGAGCGCTTGGTTGTGCTGTTGCTCTGCGGGAGGCAGGCCTGAGCGCTTCCGATTTTGCCGGAACAGACATTACATACACCGTAAATATGGAGGTCTGCGAGCTATGTGCCAATAAATGCGATCTTTCGGTTTACGATATAAACGGAAGAAAGACAGCATGGGGAATGAAATGCGGAAGAGATTTTAGCGATACCGGAAGAGGCAAGCAAAAGACATTCTCTGATCTTGAAGCCGCTTTCAGACAAATCATGAGGCCTGATGCTGAAAAAGAAGCGGGAGGCCCTGCTGTCGCCCTTCCTCAAGTGGTTTACATGTCCGAGTACGGCCCATTGTTTGAGTCTTTTCTGATGAATATTGGATTCAGGGTCAAAATGATTTCAGGATCAGACAAGGCTCTTAAAGATGGAAGCAGACGCATCCAGGCCGATTTCTGCGCGCCCATGGCAATGGTTCATGGTGTGATTCTGAATGCTCTCCAGAGTGATTGTGAATACGTTTTCTTCCCGACAGTCATAAACGCACCGCACGAGTCTGAAAATCTGATTCATCCTAAACCCTTGTCTGAAAAAACCGAAGACCGCTATTTCTGCTATTATTCTGCTTATGCTCCGACAATTCTTGCATCAGCTGCTCCTTCGGAACAAAGAGACAGGCTGATATCTCCGAAGATCAGTTTTTTCAGAATGTCCATAAATGAAGTGGCGGAACGTCTTGCTAAAGATCTGAGAGACTCCATGAAACTTGATCCTGATCATGTGAAAGAAGCTTTCGTGGATGCATGGAAGGGTTTTGAGACAAGAAAACATATCTGGCAGCATCTTGGAAAAGAAAAGCTTAATGCTTCTCCTGATAAAATTTCCATAATGTTAATGGCAAGACCTTATGTTCTTTTCGACCGCAGGCTTAATCAGGGAATTCCTGCAAAGCTCGAATCCATGGGTTTTGATCTCATGATTCAAAGCATGACCCATGCGCCGGAAGACCAGGATAATCTTATGCACTGGCATTACGGCCAGCAGATGATGTCGGCTCTTGAGGCAGTTCGGACAAATCCGCATATTTATCCTGTTTTTATTTCATGTTTCAGATGCAGCCCTGACGCCTATCTTATGACAGAATTCAAGGCTCAGATGGATAAAATGGGCAAGCCCTATCTCATACTCCAGCTCGACGAGCATGGAAGCGATGTCGGCTACCAGACAAGAATTGAAGCTGCGATCGAAACCTTTGCCACCCATTTTGGAACAGGCGGAAAAATAGTTTCAGAAAAATCTCTTCCAAGATCCGTGAAAGGCGAATTGAAAGAAGGAGACACCCTTCTCATTCCATATACAGATGGCAGAATAAACAGGCTGCAACAGGCGATTTTCAGAAATGCAGGATATGACGCGAGGGTTATGCCCCTTACCTCTGACCAGATTCATCTTGGTTACAGATATGCGTCCGGAGGCGAATGCCTGCCCAATGTGGCTATTCTCGGTTCAATGATAGACTTCATAAAAAAGGAAAATCTTGATCCTTCAAAAACCATGCTTTATCTGCCGTCAATCTGCTTTGCCTGCAATTTTCCCCAGTATGGAGCAATGATCATGAACGGACTGGAGCATGCGGGTCTTGGCGGAGCAGGAATTATTTCTCCAAGCGGACTCGAATCAGTCCCTGGGCTTTCCATGAGGGCAAACGCCAATCTTCTGGCTGCTACAAATATCGGCTCAATTCTCCATAAGCTGACATTCAGATACAGGCCTTACGAAACAGAGCCTGGAGCCACAGATAAGGCCCTTGCCGAAGCTGAAGAAGCTGTCATAGATCACATCATGAATGGCAAATCCATGCTGAACGCGGCAAAAGCGGTTCGTGAAATTGTGGAAAAACTTCCGCTTCCAACCGAACGAAAACCCCGCATTGCTGTTCTTGGGGATCTTTATGCCAAATATAATGATGTGCTCAACGAAAGAGTATGGGATCTTGCTGAAAGTCTGGGAGGTGAAATTTTTGTGCCTTCCTACAATGAAATGCTGATCCACGGAATTTATGCAGACGCCCTTGAAAAAGGAGCAGACACAAAATCCGTGTCCACAATGGTAAAATTCGAGCAAAGATTCGAGGCTGTTTTCAAAGGCCTGCTCGATGACCAGTTCGAACCCACACCTGAAGAATGCCACGAACTGTTACAAAAATATGGAATGGATCAGCCCATACCAGGCGAGACAGCCATAAGCGTCGGCAGAACCCTGTATTATGCTGAAAAAGGCCTGGTCAGCGCAATCATCCATGTCAATCCTGTTTTCTGCTGCCCAGGAGTCGTATCTTCCGCGATATTCAAGCGCCTTCAGGAGGAGACAAGAATTCCTGTCATAGATCTGTTTTATGACGGAACAAACAAACCGAATACGAGAATCATTCCCCATCTTTATTATCTGACGAAACAGGCCAGGGGCATCTAAATATATTTGCGAGATCATTAATCCTGATGGACTCGCAAAAAGTCAAAAAAAGGCATCTACGTCATGCCGGACTTGATCCGGCATTTTTGTATTTTCAGATACTTCTGGATTCCGGCCTACGCCTGAATGACGAAAATCAGACTTTTTGCGGCGTTGACAATAATGAATTTAAAAACGCATATAAGTCGGGAGACGGGGAATTACTTCCACGCCCCCCTCTTTTTGTATGGGGCTTGTCAGAATCTGGCAGACTCAATACGGCGAATCAACTCAAGCGCCTCGGTAGGCGGCCGTTTTTCAACCCGCCTGTATTCCCGGCAGTCCGCTGTCCTGTTCATCATGCCGTAGTCGCAAAGCCATCTGCGAAGAAGCGTATGATCTCCGAAAAGATGATTGTCTTTCAGAAGCTGGTCAACCTCTTTCTCAGTGAGAACCTGTCTGGCTGGCAGCCTGGACCAAATGACCCACAGACAGATTTCCTGCTGGCTGCGCTTTGATGGCCAGCGCATAAGCCGTCCTCCGGAGTCGAAAAACCGCAACAAACGCTTTATTCTATCAAAAGAGTCAGGCTCTGGTGTGATCGGTAGTTTTTCCAACTGATTCTGTGCTGTGATTTGAGCCCTGTAATGCTGAAAATTGCGGTAACCGTTGGCGCGCACCAGCATGTTTAAAAGTTCGAGATGACTCGGCTTGGGTTCGCAGTTGGTGAGCTGGCCTTTTAACGAACGGGCCAGGGCGGAAATATCTTCCGAATGGAAATGTAATAACATTCTGGACATCACTTATCCTCTCAAAGTGTGCCTATCCTGACTGGATGAGTCGGTGGTCGCCGTCTTCCGACGCGGCACAAAATAAGTTGTCCGGTCGAATTGAGAATTTAGGCAGGTTTAGCTCCCCTAACGGGGCGGCGACGCCTGGGTGAACTGCCGACCGGAAGGGAATATACTGTACGCCCGGCATTATTGTCAATGTCTTAAAATGAAATGTAACGAGCAAGTTAATATCCGCACCTGTAAGTATACATGCAAAAAAAATTCACTTATTCTTGAAAACATATTGCTTGCGATAAAAAACAATTTGATCAAACATACGATTTTTATTAGGCATTGTTTAATAATCAATTATTTTGTGCGATCAATTTATCTTTATTGGCAGAGAGGGGTGCTCAGGATGAGAAAGTCTTTATTTTGTTTGTTTCTGTTTATTTTGCTTGGATCATTTTCATATGCATTGGCAGCGACCAAAACAGTCTGGAGTACGAACTGGAACGTAATGACATTATGGCAGGATGGCAACTCTGTTTCTGGCGAGTATATTTATGACGACGGAGTAATTTCAGGAACCATGGATGGCAAAAATTTCAGGGGATACTGGAGAGAAGCCAATAACGCTAAACAATGCGGCCCTAGCAATGAATGGAGCGGCCCTGTGGTTCTCCGCTTTTCTGACGATGGTAAATCCTTTACAGGATCATGGGGATATTGCTCGACTGACATAAATTCTCTTGACCCCAATGGAAGCGGATGGACAGGAACCTTAAAGGAAGGTGCGACAGGATATACCCAGACAGAATGCGAAGCAGCAGGAAGATACTGGTGCAACGGTGACTGCCAGATAAATCCCTGTGGTACTGATATAACCCAGACGCAGTGCGAAGCAGCAGGTAAATTCTGGTGCAATGGTGCGTGCCAGATAACAAGCTGCACCCAGACACCGGCAAACTGCAACATAAAAATTGATGGGCTTACAGTTACCGGAACACGCGCCGTCAACCAGGATGTTACTTTCTCTGTAAGCGCCTCTACAGCATGTAATGACACCCTCTATTACAGGTTTTCTGTTCATCCTGATTACGGCTCTGCCGGTTATGACGGAACCCACTGGTCGAGCATGACTTCAACGGAATACGTTTCATCAAACTCCCTTGCCTACAAATTCTCCCAGGCAGGTGATTATATTGTAGTAGTATGGGTCGTGAAAGATACTGCAAACAGCAATCCAACCGGGGTTCCTATAATTGGATGGTCGGTTCAAATCGACTGATGATTTAAACCAAGGCACCCTGCTATTACGCCTATCTTTATGATTAAAGCGCTCAAACTCTGCGCGCTTTAATCATACAAACCGTTTCCCTTTGCAAAAATTGTTTTATTAGTCTCTTTTTAATCAAGGAAATTCGTATGTTCGGCAAAAAAGATGAAAAAAACTATAAAAACGTCCTCGATAAAATCCGTCAGAAAACCCTGATTTATGGTGAAAAGACACTTATGGCGGAATTCAGGCTTGAAAAAGGCGCAAAACTTCCAGCACACAGCCATCCCCATGAACAGACCGGCTATATGGTTTCGGGATGCATGGATTTGACCATAGGTGGCAACACCTGTAGAATTGAACCAGGAGACAGCTGGTGCATCTCTGGCGATGTCGAACACTATGCAGAGGCTCTCGAAGACTCGGTTGCAATAGAGGTTTTTTCTCCTGTCAGGAAGGATTATATAGAAAACAAATAAAGTCGCGCATGAAGATAATAGAGACATATGACATCAATGCCGACACGCCCACCCTTAATTTAAAAGACTGGAGATGAGCTCCATGGCAACCTATCACAAACCGCCGCAATAGCTTTATCCGTTGCTAAAATACAGAAGCTTATATATTGATGGAGTCGCAAAAAATCAAAAAAGGCGGTGGTATTATGCAGGACGTGATCCGGCATCCTTGCATTTTCAGACACCTCTGGATTCCGGCGGGGTCTGTCCGGTGAAAAGCAGATTTTGAATCATCCATTTTCAGGAGTTTTTTTGAAGATCATCTTTAATATTATATCAAGATCCTACCTGTTATTTCTGGCCGGTTTTATCAGCGTTTTATTTTTTGCATCGGTCAACGGCGTTCAAATGCTTTTTCCTACAAATATTAGCTGGCTGATGCACGGAGATATTGGCACCCATTTCATGGGGTGGCATTTTTTCCGTGACGAACCGTGGCGCTTTCCCATCGGAAAGTTTCTGAATTATGGCTGGCCTGCTGGCTCATCCATTGCTTTCACAGATTCGATTCCTGTTTTTGCCATATTGTTCAAGCTTTTTTCGGGGCTTCTGCCAGAAACATTTCAATACATCGGGATCTGGCTTTATGTATGCTTCTTTCTCCAGGGCGTTTTCAGCATTCTCCTTGTGAGAACAGTTACCGATGATTTTTTTACCAGACTGATTTCTGCGGCCTTTTTCATTACGAGCCCTATTCTTCTCATAAGAACCGGACATCCTGCATTGTGCTCGCACTGGATTATAATAGCCGCCTTGTGGCTCTATTTTCGAAAAGAGCCCTACAGCCTAAAGTCCTTGCGAAACTGGACTATTTTGGCTGCCATAAGCGCGGCCATCCACCCTTACATAACAGCCATGTCAATGGGCATTGCCGCCGCATTCTATCTGAGGGTGTGGTTGGTTGACAAAAAAATATCCCTGAAAATGATGATAATGAATTTTTCATTAATTTTGTGCGCTGTTTTTGTAATGTGGTGGATTATCGGATATTTTGAATTCGGCCAGATTCATAATTACGGAGCAGAAGGATACGGAGACTGGTCAATGAACCTTGCTGCGCCCATAAACCCTGAAGTCGGAATTGATCTCTGGCCGGTTTCATGGTCTGGTATCATCAAGGGAATGGGAATGGTTTCATGGACCCAGTGCGACGGGTTCGCCTATCTTGGAATAGGCGTGATAATCCTATCTGTTTTAGCTTTTTGCCTTCTTGCAGTTTCACCTCCGGAGCTGAAATCCATCGCCTTTTTTCTGCCGCTCGGAGTTATATGTCTGTTTTTAATAATTTTTGCGGCAAGCAATAAAATCACCTTCGGCAGACATATTTTATTTGAAATCCCTCTGCCACAAAAGCTATACAATATTTTTTCAATATTTCACTCGTCAGGAAGATTTTTCTGGCCGGTTTATTACACGATATTCTTTATTGTGCTTAAGTCTGTCATTAAAAATTTTAATAGAAACACGGCCATTGCCATACTTTCAGTATGTCTTTTTTTTCAAATAGCTGATTCTATGGCACAATACCGTTACATTCATCAGTCAATAAAATCGATTAACTGGGAAAATCCGCTGAAAAATGAATTCTGGGGGACGTTGCACGGCAAATATAAACATCTTGTGCTTGTGCCTCCTGATCATAACAAATGGCAATATTTAGCTTTCTCCTATATTGCCGCATCCCAGGGAATGACAGTAAACACAAGCTACACGGCAAGGCACGATGTTGTCATGGACAATTTATATACGAAAAAACTTCTTGGTGAAATTTCAAGCGGTAGACTATCCTCTGATTCGGTTTATGTGATCGATGACGAGCATATTAATCTTTTAAACGGATTTGACTCGGTTTTAATCAGAAAGATTGACGGATTCTCTGTGGCAACCCTGAAAAATTAATTTATATGGACATAATCGAACAAAATGCGGCCGGGCAGATAATAAACCGGCATCCCTGGGAACTTGCCAGGCTGGATATTGTGATGAATCTGATCAATCTGATCAAGCCCGGCTTAAATGGCCGCTTCTCCGAAGAAGGCGTTATTCTTGATATCGGATGCGGCGATGGCTTTGTAGCCAGGGAGGTTGCGCTTAGATTTCCAAGTTACAGGGTGATTGGAATCGATACCAAATACGATAAAAAAAATGGCTGCAAAGACGATCAGAAAATCCCTAACCTTGAATTCCACAAATCGGTCAAACAGATAGATTCAACCATAAAACAGGCTGATCTCGTAATGATGCTTGATGTTCTCGAGCATATTGAAGACGATGAGTCTTTCCTTGGGGATATTATGTCAGGCAATATCTTTAATGCTGACACTTTATTCTTTTTGACAGTCCCTGCACATCAGGCTCTTTTTTCCAGGCACGATACTCAGCTTTGCCATTACCGCAGATACAGTCTCGATGAATTAAAAAATCTTTCAGGAAAAGCCGGGATTTCGATCATAAGCGCGGGCAATTTTTTTTTCCTGCCGATACTTCAGAGGATATTTGAAATCTTCATTGACAAGACAAATTTAGCTTCGAATACAAAAAAAATTGGGGTGGCGGGCTGGGAACACGGGCTTTTTTTTACATCCATTGTGAAAAAAATCCTGATTTCTGATTTCAAATTTTCAGAAAGACTCAAAAAATCAAAAATACTTTTACCAGGATTATCATGCTATCTGATCGGAAAAAAACAGAACGGCCAAAAACAGGAATCGTGATTCCTTGCTTTAATGAAGAACTTCGTCTTTCGGGTGATTCCATACTGTCTTTTCTGGAAAAATCGCCTGATATTCATTTCTGTCTTGTTAATGACGGCAGTTATGATGATACAGCAAATCTTATTGAACAGATAGCAGCAAAACATGATCATATATCAACGGTTCATCTCTCCCGGAATATGGGCAAGGCAGAAGCTGTCAGAAGAGGAATATTGAATCTTTGCGAAGATAAAACATTTGGCTTTGTGGGATACTGGGATGCTGATGAAGCAACTTCCTTTGATGAAATCCATGATTTTCTTGGAGTTTTTTTGAATAATGAGGATTTGAAAATTGTTTTAGGCTCAAGAATAAGACGCCTGGGTGCAGATATTCAAAGAAAATGGTATCGTCATTATCTAGGCAGGGTTTTTGCGACCATCTCAAGCATTATGCTCAAAATGCCTGTTTACGATACCCAGTGCGGAGCCAAGATGTTTAAGGCTGAACTTGCAGAGGAATTATTTCGGAATCCTTTTTTGACAAAATGGATATTTGATGTTGAAATCCTGGCAAGAGCAGCCGGTTTTTTGAAAGAAGGGATATGTAAGTCAGTATATGAGCATCCTCTGAAGAAATGGGAAGACAAGGCTTTTTCCCATTTAAGGCTGAATCATTATATTTTGGCGCCAAAAGAGCTTTATAAAATATACAAGACCTATAAATAATTCCGAACAATAAGGCAGATATTAGACATACACTAAAAAAACCTTGAAATTTATATGCCTTAACGGCAAACATTCATCCACAGACTAAGAATGACAAAGTAGCAAAAAATCCGATTCCCGTCATTCCGGCTAAGACCTGTATAGGTGAAAACCGGGAGCCGGAATCCAGAAGTACATGAAAATACAAAGATGCCGGATCAAGTCCGGCATGACGCTGAAGCCATTTTCTGGCTTTTTGCGAGTCCATAAAGCGTTACTCACTGACACGCCCATAACGTATTCAAAATTTTTTCTAAAACACCCGTTGAGGTAAAAAGTGAAAAAGAAATATCCTCTGCATAATTTTATTCATCGCACCCTTATCTTAAGGCTTGGCTTTTTTGGGGCTATATTGGCCCTTGTAATTGGTATTTCAGCCATTTTTCTGGAAAGGGACAGAATCGCAAAATCAGTTGAATCACAGGCGTATTTTTATCTCGAGCTATTCAACAGACAAAATACCGCTCTTTTTGATGTTCCCGGTCTTAAGAATACTGACGCCATTTCAAACCAGCTTGACGCCTTTGCAGCCCAGAAAAAATATCCTTATAAAACAGGTCAATTCGTTGTTACAAAGCTGTACCGCCCGGACGGATCTGTCATAACAGAGCGATCTGCTCCAGCGTCCGCAAGGATTGAAGAATTTAAAAAAATACTCAATGACAAGATCAGTGAAAACAGGACCGGGGTTTTCTCAGAAATATTCAGGTATGATAACAGGCCGTATATCTATATTACAGGAAGCCTTAATGCTTCTGACGGAAATAAAGTCGGAATGGTAGCAGCTATTTTTGAGATTTCAGACGCTACGGTTTCTGAAATGAGATGGAGGGGAATCAGGACAATGCTGATAGCCGCCGCCATTATTCTTTTCGCAACAGCTCTTCTCTATCCTGTCATACTCAATCTCACCAGAAGGCTTTCAGAATTTTCAGGGAAACTTCTTGAGGCAAATATAGAAACGCTGATGACGCTGGGCAACGCCATCGCTTTAAGGGACAGCGACACCAATGCTCACAATTACAGGGTTACTATCTATGCAGTCAGAACAGCGGAAGCCCTTGCTCTTGGAGCATCCACCATAAGGACTCTAATAAAGGGAGCTTTTCTCCACGATGTCGGCAAAATAGGCATACCTGACAATATTCTTCTCAAGCCGGGAAAACTCGATGAAGATGAATTCTCGGTCATGAAAACCCATGTTAATCAGGGCGCACAGATTGTTCTTCGCTCTGCCTGGCTTAGGGATGCCCTTGAAGTTGTGACCGGCCATCACGAAAAAGTTAATGGCAAGGGCTATCCCAACGAAGCATGGGGGGACAGCATACCCATTACAGCGAGAATATTTGCCATTGCAGACGTATTTGACGCCCTTACATCGGAACGCCCATACAAAAAACCTTTTACCTTTGAAAAGACAATGAGCATTCTTGAAGAAGACTCGGGAACACATTTTGACCCTGATGTTATAAAAGCTTTCAAAAGAATTGCTGCTTCCCTGTATGAAAAATTTGCCGGGCGTGAAGAAGAGGCAGTGAAAGAGGTTGAAGGCATTGTTAATAAATATTTTGTGGAAAATATGGATGATCTTGAATACTGACAAGGTCGCAAAAGTCCGATTTATGGCATTCCGGCTAAGGCCTGCCCCTGTGAAAAAACGGGAGCCGGAATCCGTAAATGTCTGAAAATCAAGGATACCGGATCAATTCAGGCATGACGCCGATGCATTTTTTGACTTTTTGCGAGTCCACCCTTCCTGATTCTATTTAATTTATTCATTATCTACATAAAGGGAGAGGCCGAAAACGCCTCTCCTTTTTATATTTTCAAGTTGATGTCACTTCAATCCAAGCTCATATAGTTCATTAACCCTTTCCCAGTTTATTACCTTGAAAAAGGCATCAATATATTCGGGCCTGCGGTTCTGGTATTTGAGATAATAAGCGTGTTCCCAAACGTCTATGCCGAGAATAGGAATTTTGCCTGATGTCAGGGGATTATCCTGATTCGGGGTCGGAACAATTTCAAGCTTGCCTTCTTTAAGTGTCAGCCATGTCCATCCGCTTCCAAAAACTCCGGCAGCAACGGCCGCGAATTTTTCCCTGAACACTTCGATCCCGCCGAATTCCCTGATTATGGCCTCAACCGCAGGGCCTTTTACAGGCGCTTCTTTTTTCAGAAGCTTCCAGAAAATGCTGTGATTTAAATGTCCTCCGCCATGATTTCTTACTATCCCCCTTATGGCCTCAGGTATTTTGTCAAGGTCACGGACAAGTTCTTCCACAGGCTTTCCATGAAGTTCGGGATATCCGTCAATCCCTGCATTCAGCTTATCCACGTAAGTCTGATGATGTTTAGTGTGATGAATCCTCATTGTTGTTTCGTCAATAAAAGGTTCCAGGCTGTTATATTCATAGGGCAGTTCAGGTAGTATATGTTTCATGATTCTGCTCCTTTTTTGCAAATTCATTGATTATCAGAAGCTTTTCACAAGCCCCTGTTTCAACTGAAATTAAGCATTTAGTGTATCAGCGCAAGAGTTTTCACAACTTTTTTAGGCGCACCAAGAAAACTTAACAACTTTAGAATTACTTTAAAGTTGATAAACTCGCAAAAAGACCTATTTCCGTCATTCCGGCGCAGGCCGGAATCCAGAAGCAGATGAAAAGACAAAGATGCCGGATCAGGTTCGGCATGACGACACCCCCCTTTTTTGATTTTTAGCGAGACCATCAAAGTTAAAGGATGAATTTTTTTGCCAAATTTTTTTTACAAAAAAGCGTCCCGACAATAAATTTTAAGCAGCGAATTCCTCTTCAAAAACCTCGAATCCGGGAAGATATGCTTCGATGCCTGAGGATTCGAAAAGATCCTTTACCCGTTCAATATTCTCTTCAGTTACTTCGGTAAAAACCGGAGCTTCAGTGGAAGCTGAAGACTCAGGATTCATCCATTTTCTCTTGGAATTTCCAAGTTCATGATAGGGCACAATGGAAATTCTGTTTATGCCGCACGCCTCGAGAAATCCTGCCCAGCCCGCAATATTGGCGCAGGAATCTGTAACTCCGGGAATAAGAGGCAACCTGGGCCAGAGCATCGGGCCATCTCCTTTATTTTCGAGATCAGACAAAAGGATAAATCTGTCCTTAATTGAAATGTTTGAAGATCCGCAGTATTTCCTGTGTGCCTCGTCATCAAAAAGCTTGATGTCGAAAAGAATCATATCAAGATTTGAAACCATTCCATTGAAAATATCAGAGCCATTCTTGCATGCCCAAAGTCCGCAGGTTTCCATTGCTGTATGAATTCCTTGAGATTTCAGAAGAGAAGCAGTTTCTGCTATGAATTCGGAATATAGTCCGGCCTCACCTCCTGAAAAAGTAACGCCTCCGCCTGTTCTCCTGAAATATGGAAATTCCGGAGCAAGTTTTGCAACAAGTTCCTTTGGAGACAAATATTCGCCGAATTTCACAATTGCGCCTGAGGGACAGACGTCCGAACAGATACCGCATCCTGAGCATTTTTCATTAGTCTTTTGTCCTGGCTTTGAAATCGATCCTGAAGGGCATAGTTTCACGCATTGTCCGCATCCCAGGCATTTGTCCGCCTTGAAACCGATTTCAGGTTCAGACATCCACGATTCAGGGTTTTGGCACCACTGGCAGCGCAAAGGACATCCTTTTACAAACACGATGGATCTGAGACCTGGCCCGTCCTGGGTGCAACAATGCTGGATATTGAAAATAGCAGGTGTTTTTAAATTATTTTGCATGGGCAGTCCTCTGGATTATCTCGTCCTGGGCAGATGGTTCAAGATCATTGAAATATGCACAATAACCGGCCACACGAACAAGAAGTCCCGGGTAGGCTTCAGGATTCCTTTTCGCAGCCATCAGAGTTTCAACATCAACTACATTGACCTGTACCTGCATGCCTTTCTGATCAACCAGATATGAGGACAAAAGACCTGCCGCCAGCCTTTTCCCCAGCGGCCCGTCCATGAAGGAGGTGTCAAATCTGATATTTAGTGCAACGCAGTTTGCAAAATTCGAATTGTCTATGGAGGCTGCGGATCTGAAAACTGCGGTCGGGCCATTCACATCAGCTCCTGTGGCTGGGGAAAGCCCATTTGAAAGCATTGCGCCTCTTCTTCTGCCACTTGCCATTGCGCCTGTAACTCTGCCAAAAGCGGTGTGACAGGTCATGGAATACACTCCGCTCAGATATTTTCCGTCCCGTGTGTTTCTGCGGCCTTTAACAGCGTCTGTAAAGGCATCCGCAGCAAGCTGGGTCATGGAGTCCACCTCTGAATCGCCGTTTCCAAATTTTGAGAATTTCCGCTTTAGTTCTGTTGAAAGAATCTCATTATCCTTGAAATCATTTTTCAGGATGCAGACCAGCTCAGGAAGGGTCATTCTTTTTTTATCAAAAACAAGCTTCTTTATCGCATAAAGGGCATCACCAGTATCTGCAAGCCCGACTATCTGAATAGAGGTATAATCATATTCTCCGCCACCCCACGTGACGTCATACCCTTGAGCAAGAGTTCCGTTTGTAAGCATGGAATTAACCGGAGTTGTCCTATGAACTGCATAAGCTTTTTCAAGCCAGCCGATTACCCGCACCACATCATCAGTCATTGCTCTGACCTGTTTTCTGTAAGCGGATAGAACATCTTCAAAGCATTTCATATTTTCAGGAGCCGGAGTTTTTGCGCCTTCCCGCTTAATCGAACCGAAAGAACGCCCCTGATTCAATGCCATTTCAAGACAAAGAGGAAGATTGCAAAGAGCTGCGTCAGATGAATGATAGGTTCGACCCTGGCTTCCAAGTTCCACGCAACCGATTACGGCGTAATTCCTGGCGTGCTTTTCAGTCATTCCTGCTTTTTGAAGTGCGTTTATGATTGCAGGATCACCGAAAAATGCTGGAGATCCGCAGCCATCCTGGAGCATTTCCACGCATTTTTCCATGAACCAGGATGGCGTGTTTTCGTGGATTCTGACATGCAGATTCGGCTCCCTTGTTTTTATCTGCCTGAAAGCATCCAGAAACAGACCTGAAAGTTCATTCGTGCAGTCATTGCCGTTTTCATCGACACCGCCGAGGGTTATTCCCTGACCAACAGTGTTTCCGCTAAAATAAGCGTCAAGACGCCTTGAGAAGAGAGGGACGGTCTCGCAAGCCTTGAGCTGGAATGACGCAATAAGTTCTGCTGCGGTTTTATGATCAATCTTTCCGGAATCAATATCAGCCCTGAAAAGAGGATACAGAATCTGGTCAAGCCTGCCGAATGAAATACCCTGTTCAAAATCCTCAAGATTAAGACATACATGTAGAAGCCAGCATGCCTGCAATCCTTCCTGAAAGCTTCTGGCAGGCTCGTAAGGAACACGAGCAAGACCTTCTGCCATTATTTTAAGTTCGTTTTTTCTTTCGGCAGAAGTTGAGGACAGATTTGAAATGTTGAGGGCTTCCATAGCAAGATTCCTCGCCATCTCCCTTATTCCCTGAATCACAATTCTAACGCTTCTGTAAAATGCGGTCTGATTTTCATTCAGAGGACTTCCTGTTGGAGTAATGCCAGATTCAATGGCAATAAGAGCTGTCTGATCAGCCTTTTTCAGGCCATGATTAACCACTGTCTCGTAATCAGGAATCTGGTGGGAAACCCCGGCAGCCTCGGTTACAATGAATCTTTTTGCGTCGAAAACATATTTCCACAGGGAGAGAATTCTGTCAGGGCGTCCAAAAGCATGCCAGCCGATGGATTCAAAATAATGCCTCGCGCCTGTGTAAATCAGGGATGCTTTTTCCAGCAAAGAGAGTTTGATGGGAACGGTTTTTCTGCTGCCAAGACAGAAAATGTCCTCCAGAATCTGGGACGAACCACCTTCAGGATAATAATTTGCGGCTATTCTTTTTGAAGTCATGTTGCCTGCTATTAATTCACCATCATAGATTACAGGCTTTCGGTTTGCCATGACAAAGGCGAGGGTGATGGCCCTTTTAACTGAAAGGTTCGTTTCCCTGATATATTCCATGGCGCATCTGCTTTTTCTCATGAGCCTTGGCCGCTCAAGACAGATACTCACAGCTTCCTTTACAAGAAGAGCCCTGATACCCGAGATTCTAAGAGTTGGAATAATTGTTTCAGACTGATCGTTATTATTTGAGGATTCTTTTAGCGCGGTTTTTTTCACGGACTCCTCCTAAAACTGTGGCCGAAAAAGCAAACTGGTCATATCTCATCTGGTATTACCAGTTATATTTCCACGCATAAATTTAGTCAAGAAAGAAAAATAATCAGGATTGGGTTTAAAAAATATCATGAAAAAGGGATTTGATGTTGATTCGTTTGGATGGGTAGTGGCGGAAGTTTTTTATGCCCGAACTTTAAAATAATCCGTTCGGGCATGGGGCTTATGAAATACCGATTGATGGATGCAATTCCAATTAATTATGCGGTTTTGTCATTGACCTTTGTGTCTTCAGAGGCAGAAGATACGAGGGATACGAGTACCTTGTCAACACGTCGTGAATCCATATCAACCACTTCGATCCTGAGCCCGTTCCATATGAAATGATCACCGCTGGACGGGATGCATCCCATATAAGTGACAATAAACCCGCCAAGAGTCTGATATCCGCCGACGTCTTCTCCGGGCAGCTTGTCGAGCTGGAAAAGATCTTTGAAATCATCGATTATGAGACGTCCGTCAAGCAGCCACGATCCGTCTTCCCTGACGATGATGTCAGCCTCTCCTTCTTCGTCGAGAAGAGGAATGTCACCCACTATGGCCTCAAGAAAATCATTAAGGGTTACAAGGCCATGGAAGCCACCGTATTCGTCAATAACTATGGCAATATGGGATCTCGCTGCCTTTAGTTTTTCCAGCACAATCATTGCCGGCATGCTTTCAGGAACAAAAAGCGGGGGCTGCATCACAGTCGTGATGTCAAACTTCATGCGCCCGAGGCTCTGGGCAAGAAGGTCCTTGGCATAAACAACTCCTGCGACATTATCCAGATTACTTTTTGACACAGGAAAACAAAAATGTCTGCTCTCTGAAAGAGTATTAAAAATCGCCTCTTCGGGCTGATCCAGATCAAGCCACACGACTTCCGGCCTTGGGGTCATCAAAGCAGTTACAATCAGATCATCAAGCCTGAAAACCCTTGCTATCATGTCCTGCTCAGACTGCTGAAAAACGCCGCCCTGGGTTCCCTGCTCTATGAGAAGTTTTATTTCTTCTTCTGTCACCGGAGATTCCGAAGAATGCCTGATTCGAAGCAGACTCAAAAGAATGTCTGTTGAAAAACCAAGAAGCCGGACAGCAGGTCTGCCGATTTTTGCAAGGAGTTTCATCATCGGTGCCACAAAGGCGGCAATCCTTTCAGGATTGCTTAGAGCTACCCTTTTCGGTACCAGCTCTCCGATAACAAGGGTAAGAAATGTTATGGCAATAACCACAGCGGCAATGGCTGCTGCATCGCTGTACGGTGAAACCCACGGAACCATTTTCAGCCACCCTGACAGCCTTTCCTGTATGCCGGCACCGCCGTAAACACCTGTAAGAATTCCAATCAGCGTAATTCCTGTCTGGACTGTTGACAGAAAGGCCGTGGGTTCTGTGGCAAGTTCAAGCGCTATTTTAGAGCCTTCGTCACCGTCATCGGCTTTTTGCTGAAGACGGGCTTTGCGGGAAGAGACAATCGCCATCTCAGACATGGAAAAAAAGCCGTTTGCAAGAATAAGCAAAAAGATTATGGTCAATTCAGAAGTTAAATCGCTCATTTAAAATATTTCCAGGAAAAATCCGTTTGCATTCAAGATTAATGAAGTCGCAAAAAGTCTAAAAATGGTTTAATCGTAATGCCTGATTTGATCCGGCATCTTTGTAATTTCAGCCATTTCTGGATTCCGGGCTGCGCCGGAATGACTGTAACAGGACCTTTTAAGACCTTGTCAAGATTACGGCTAATACCAACACGGCTCAGACGCTTATTGAAAAAGAACCTGATCAGATTATCATGACAATAATATCAATAATACTGAGTCCTATCATTACAGGAATCATAATTATATTAATGATCTGGCCGGTCCATCCGAGGCATTGCATATAAAGTCCTGCGACGATTCCCACAAAATAGCCTAAAGCAAGACCAATTATTCCACAAAAAAGTTTTGCTATATACGAATTCCAGATCAGCATTCCTGTATAAAGCCCAATGCTAAGTCCTGCAAGTATGAAAAACATGAAAGTGGTAATCATGAATCTTCGCCAGAGTATTTCCCTGTCAGATTTTGATCTTATGCTGAAAACAATTAGAGCCGCAAATCCGGCTGAAGCTATCAGTCCGGTAATTCCACCGAAAACCGAGCCTTCTGAAAGATAAGCATATATGCCTGTTATAACTGCGGTCATTGTAATAATAAAAAGAACAACATACTCGAATGGGAAATGATCCGCAAAATGAGTGCTGGTCTCTGTTTTCCGTGTGTTATAGGCATTGATTATAAATGGAAGAAAAAAATCCCTGTGAAAAGCGAGGGTAAAAAAACCTGGGATTTTATTTTCTGATTGATCAGATTGCATGGGATATGTCCGAAATATTCATGTGGATTTATTTGTTCTGAATTAATCTCATATTGCATCCAAAATGGCAATAATGGCCAATCTGTGACGATATTTATTACATTTACGGGCCAGAAATAAAAAAACAGCCGTTGATTGAATGCTTACAGGAATAAAATTTCAGGCTATTCTATTGCAGTTGCCCCAAACATGGAAACAAAAATAATATTTTTTATGGATTTTATCCTGTTTTTTTCGTTTATGAATTAAAGACTTAAAAATGCTGATCCCGCAAAAAGTCAAAAAAGGCGGCGGCATCTTGCCGAACTTGATCCGGGATCCAGTATTTCAAGTTATTTCTGGATCCCGGCCTTCACCGGAATGACGAGAATCAGACTTTTTGCGACCTTGCCCAAATTGCTAAATTATAAAATGAAGAATCTGGTGGAATATAATGAATAAAAAATTTGTGACCGCCCTTGTTGCTGATGCCGATGGCAATGTTTTCGATCTTGAGGGCTACGCCGCTGTCGGATGGCGGGGTGGAATCATGAGCGTGCTCGAAGAAAAGGACATGATAAAAACACCCTTTGGTAGCGAAGTCATGTTCCTGCCTGACAGGAAACCCGTCCTTTATAATGTCTTAGATAACAGAATAGAAACCCTTGATGAAAACCCTTTCGCGCCTGGCGAACCTATTTATCCGGTCGCTGTTTTCAATTCTCCCGGTTTTGTGAATACTTACACATCTGCCTATGAAGAAAAAAAAGACGCTGGATTCCTTCCTCTTTTTCCATATGGAGCGGTTGGATGGGCCGGAGATTTCTATGTTTCGGCAGCGTTTCAGGTGGATGACGAACCTCGCCAGGATCTGCGCCTCATGCCCATAGAAAAGGTTCAGAAAGGCGTCACGAATCTTAAAAAGAAATTCCCGAAAAACCGTCTCTTCAAACATATAACAAACTGCGCCCTTGTATACGGATGCCCTGCGGCAAAGAATTTTTTCCTTGCCAGATACGAGGCTCCGCTACCCACATCAACAACGTGCAATGCAAGGTGTCTCGGATGCATATCTCTCCAGTCAGGAGCGGAAATAAGAAGCTGCCAGAACCGAATCACCTTTGTCCCGACTGCCCAGGAAATATCTGAAATAGCCCTTCACCACATTGCAAAAGTCAAAAAAGCTGTGGTCAGTTTTGGGCAGGGCTGCGAGGGAGATCCTCTTTTTGCCGCCAAAGTAATAATCCCGGCCGTCAAATTCATAAAAAAGGAAACCGACTTAGGCACTGTCAACATGAATACCAACGCCAGTTTGCCCGATGTTATTGAAAAGCTTTCAGAAGCAGGACTCGACAGCATAAGGGTCAGCATGAACAGCGCCAGGGAGAAATGTTATGATGCTTATTTCAGACCTGTTTCATACACCTTCGATGATGTTAAAAAATCCATTGATATATTCGGCGGAAACGGCGGCTTCATATCCCTTAACTATCTTAACTGTCCAGGGGTGACTGATTCTGAAAAAGAGGCTGAAGCTTTAATGAGTTTTCTTTCCAATCATCCGGTCAACTTTATTCAGTGGAGAAATCTCAATTTTGATCCCCAGAGATATTATAAAATGATGAAAAATATCGATGACGGTGGGCTGCCCATAGGCATGGACAAAGTTGTTGCAATGGTGAGGGCAAAATTTCCGCATGTGGGCCACGGGTATTTCAATCCTCCGAAGGAGAGGTTCAAGGCCATAGCTGAACATGGGGAAAAAATAAAAATGTAGGGTGCGCAAGCCGCAAGGCTTGCGCACCATCAGAAAGTTCAGGAGAAAAATCATGGCAAAGCCTAAAGAAAAAATACTCCAGCTCAAGATTCAGCTTAGAGGGTCAAAACCTCCAATATGGAGAAGGATTTTTGTAAAGGAGTCCACAACACTTGGAAGTCTGCATGAAATCATTCAGATAGCAATGGGTTGGACAGATTCACATCTGCATTCTTTCATATATAGAGGCGAGGAATACGGTACTCCTGATCCTGAATTTGATTTTGGAGATGAGATGAAAAATGAAAATCGTTACAAGATCGGCAGCCTTCTGAAAAAACCCAAGGACAAGATGACTTATACCTATGATTTCGGAGACAACTGGGAGCATGTGGTAACCTTTGAAGATATTGAAACCGACTGCAAGGAAACGTTTCTGCCAGTTTGTATCGCAGGGAAAAAAGCCTGTCCTCCTGAAAATTGCGGAGGCGTGGATGGCTATTACGGCATGCTCGATGAGCTTAAGGACGGAGCCAACGAAAATATTGAGGAAATCAGGGAATGGCTCGGAGAAGATTTCAATCCTGATTTTTTT
This sequence comes from Desulforegula conservatrix Mb1Pa, assembly GCF_000426225.1. NCBI lineage: Bacteria > Pseudomonadati > Thermodesulfobacteriota > Desulfobacteria > Desulfobacterales > Desulforegulaceae > Desulforegula > Desulforegula conservatrix. Next base: position 9,481 of record NZ_AUEY01000011.1, on the reverse strand, counting down.
GACATAAATGAGATCAACAAAGCTTTGAAAGCCATGTTCACTTAAAAACTTCAAAGGATAAAACCATGCGCCGCCTGCCCATTTTTGTTTTTTGTCTTTTATTTGCGGTTTCTGTTTTTTCAGGTCTGTCATTTTCAGCAGATTTACCTGCCACCATAGAACCTGGCAAACCTGCAAGCTTCACAGTCGATAAACCTGGGGTCTCATTTTCCATAAATCAGAATATCAGGAATTATACGGCCCTCAAGATTGATCTCCCTGAGACAGGAAATATAAGGCTTGAAGGAATTTACGAGGCAAAATGGGGTGAATACAAAGCCTTTAAAAAATATGAAAAGAATTTGTCCGGATTGATCAGCAGATCATGGCTTCTGGATGACATTCCCCAGATTGAGGGAAACATAAAATGGACTTTAAGGACAAACGGCCAGTCAGCACCGGCTGAGATCACAGTCGAGCTCAAGGAAATGGGAGCTTTGCCTGAAATAAACATGGGCGAGAAAACCGGAGGCATGAAGATAAAAAATGCGGGAGGCGGAAGCATAAGCCTGATTCCCGACGCTAATCTTCAGTTAAAGCATCCTGATTATGACACATCACCCGAGGCAGACATGACACCTGAAGGCGACGGCCTTGCATGGGCACCTCCGGGCCTCTGGACAGTCAGAATTACGGGTAGCGGCCAGAAAGGCGTAAAATTCGTCCAGTCAAATCTCGTTCCTGTGAGCCAGAGTAAAATTACAGAAATAGAATGGCCAGTGATGGAGGTCGCGGCTGCCGATGAAAAGGAAATATCCGCTAACATAAGAATAAGAAAGGCGAGCGCAGATGCTAAAGCCGGGACTTTAAGGGTGGCTGCCAAAAACGGCATAGATGTAAGAAGCATAACAAAGGAAAGCACGGAAATATTCGAATCAGGCAGAAAAGGCGAAGTCACTGCCATAAAAATCCCCGAAGAACCGCTCGATGTGGTTATTCTCCTTGATTCATCCGGTTCCATGAAAAAAGACATGAAGGCCGTTGCAGACGCTGCTTCAAAATTCATAAAAAATCTTCCTGAAAACGCAAATATAAGACTCATAGATTTCGATACAAAATCTGTTCCTGTTGAAGCAAAAAACAGGGCCGAGCTTCTTTCTAAACTTGCCTTGATCAAGCCAAACGGCGCCACAGCCTTGAATGATTCTATCATTATGGGCCTTTCCCTCGAACCAAAAACATCGAGGAGGGCAATTGTTCTTTTCACAGACGGGAAAGACGCCAACAACAACGACACTGGCCCTGGAAGCAAGGCAACTGGCGATGAAATGCTCGCAAAGGCCGCATCTTCCACGGTTCCTGTCTTTTCCATTGGATACGGACAGACGCCGGACGAAGTAACGCTTTCAAGAATATCATCTTCGACAGGAGGCGCATATTATCCTGCTGACGAAAAATCTATTGATGAAGTCTTTGGCAAGATCAGCTCTATTCTATCCCAGGAGCTTGAAATAGATTATGCTCGTCCTGAGGTAAAAGGCATGGGAGACGCGCCTGCGATCTCAATTATAATTGATACAAGCGGATCAATGGAAACAGCGCCAAAGGAATGCAAGGAATGCGGCTACAAGATGCAGAAGGCCAAGGATCTTGTCAGAAATTTCATACTTGGCCTTCCTCCTGAAATCCCTGTCCAGCTTGCGGGTTTTTCGAGCGACGTTTATGTCACACAGATAATGACGACTGACAGACAGGCTCTTTTAAGGGGCGTGTCAGAGCTGTATTCCCAGGGCGGAACCGAAATTCTTGAAGCCTCTGAATACGGATTCTCAAGCCTTGAAAATGTTCCGACATCCAAGAAAATCATGCTTTTCATAACCGATGCAGCTCTTCGTGTTGATGAAAAAAGAAACGAAAAATTTGCCGCCCTTCTCGGAAGAATAAAGGACAAAGGCATTTTTTCTGTCTGGACAGGCATGGTGGACATAAGCCAGGAAAAGCCATTTGCCGAAGCTGCAAGGCTCTCGGATGGAATCCATGTGGTTTCCCCTGATACCGCTGCGATTGAAAAGGCAATGGCTGAAATTACAACCAAGATCAAGTCCATGCCAGCTTCGGACAAGATGCCTGTAAGGGCAGTGATAAGGGCAAGGAACATAAGCGGGGAAGCGGCCGCGGCATCGGACACCATACTTGCCAAGCTTCCGCCAGCTCCTGTTTCTGATAAAAAAGAGGAAATGAAAAAGCTGGAGTATTCTTTCTCTGACATGCCCAACAAGTACACTCCTGAGGCTGCGACATGGATTTACGGAAACGCAGCGCCTTTCAGGGATGTCCAGATAACAAAGCATATTCCGCTTAATGCAGAGGCAGAAAACAAGGCCGCAAAAATAAAGATCCAGGATGTTTTTCTCATGAAGAAGATGGCGGGCATCCAGGCTCCAAGGGGCAGGCAGTTTGCCGTGCTTAGGCTTACACTTGAAAATATTCTTCCTGAGCAGGATGTGGTCGTAAAAGAGGACGGGACAGAACATCCTTCTTCATGGCTTAAAGAACGCAACGCCAATGCAAAAATAGTCAAAAAGATACCTCCTTATCTTGTTCCGAACATCAAAAACCATATTTTCATAAATGCGAATTCAGAAGGCCAAATCGCTCCGTCCGATCTGACGGCTTTAACTGAAAAGGCAATGATCGTTCCGCGCGAGAGCAGCATATTAGTTCAATCAGGAAAAGCTGTGGAAGGAACCCTTCTTTTTGAAATAAGCGACAAGCCGATCAAAACCCTTTCCCTTCATTTTTACGATACAGCATACGGCCATTCAGACATCCCACTAATTGGAAAAATAGAGCCAAGAACCACTGAAATAAAGGATCTGCCGAGGAAAACCCCAGAAAAGCTTTCGGATGCCTTTGATCTTTCTGTTGACGGATTTTCTGATTCTGAAGCTCCTGTAAACGGCTGCACCCAGGATAAAAGCGCAATCTGGAGAATGCTTGACATGAGCGTTGAATCAAAGGTTCAGGCTCTGCTTGATTTCGACGCGTCGAGTCTCATGTATCTTGCCTTCCCGACTCAAAAAGGTCTTCTAATGACAAGGCCTGATCCTGTAACGGATGAGATCCCCTTCGGATTTTACGGATCTACGGCATTTGCACCAGGTTCGTTCAACAGGCTCAGACAGGCCTATCTTGTTCCTGCCGTTTTGAAAGATAAGCCCTGCTATGCTTTAATTGATCTTAGGGATAATGATGTAATCATAAAGGCAGGGGAACCTGAAAAGATAGCGGATGCTCCTCAGGACGCCATAAAAGGCCCTGGAATATCCGTGAAGGTGAACGGGTTTTTCAAGACGACCGATGGTCTTCTTGCCGCAGATATGAATCTTTCGGATGAAAAGGACGGCAAGGCCACAAGGCTGAAACACGCATTTATGCTCGAGCCTGAAGGAAAGGAACAATCACAGGGCGTGAGAAAACTTAAACAGATAGACAATAAGGCAGAATCCAAAGGGCTTTCGAGTTTTTCCGAGTCAGAAACCACCGACTCCATACATATTGATCCAAAAACCGAAAAACTCATTTTTGGCCTTAAAAATGACACTGTAATCCATGACGGAACATCGAGAAGGGTGGCGGTTCTTTTCAAAATGCCGCCAAAGGACAAAAAATACGAGCTTAAGTCCGAGATCATCCCAGAACTTGTTCTGCCTGTTTCGGTGGAGGACAAATATCCTGATTCAGGGCTACTGCTTGCGGTAAATGACGTGAAGCGGCCTTCTGAAAAATCAGGGGACTCAAAAGCTGTAAAAGACGCTATAAAAGATCTGATGCTAAAAAGAAAGGCTTCGGGATGGACAAGGCCAGGATCTGGAAAAATGGCGGTCATCAACCAGAATGAAGGATCAGGAGCAGAAGGATCGGTAAAACAAGCCGCGCCTGAATCAGCAGGTACTTTGCCCCATCCTTCAATAACAGGTTTTGGAGCGTCGGAATGGGAGGCAATGCTTAAACTGGACGCTTCGGCCTTTGACGCAAAGTTATCGGCCATTTCCTGTCAGATAAGCGAGGAAGGCCCCTTTGATACTGCGTTTGCTCCTGAGGCCGTTCTCACCCAGGGCTGGGGAAGACCCGCAGATATTGCGAGGATGTATGAACTTTTCTTGAGCAGAAACGGCCTGAAATCCGCAAGAAAGACCGTAAAATCTGATTGGAGTCCGGATCCATCCGCTGAACTGGCATCAAAGAAAAAACAGAAATTATATCCAGCCATAGAATCAGAAGGAAAAGTGAAGGTATTCCCATCTGTTCCTGAGCTTCAGAATCTTGCAGCAGAGCTTTATAAATCAGGAAAAGCAGGAACAGAGGCAAAAATCAGCGTGATCGCATACACCGACGGAGGAGGAGACGCGGCGGCAAAAACAGGTGACGCAGCCTCTGCCCTCGGTGGAGGAGGTAAAAAGGAAAAGGGCAAAACCATCCTTGAAGAAAAGATTCCGCTTGAGCAGGCAAGCCTTGATGCCTTTGACATCTATTTCCCTGAATCAGGTGACGGAAGAACAGCGGTGATTGACGGCATTTTCGGAAAGACCGCAGGAAAAGATATTGTAAGAAAAGACGAAAAATGCAGCAGACTTGAAATTCGTGTGGAAGCCTTTGACAGGGACAAGGCAAAATCTCATTTTATATTGTTTGATTCAAAGACAGGGCTTTCTGACATATTCATCACAATGGGAATCTATCTTCCTGATCTTGGTGAAAAGGCCTCAGTCTGGCTTGCTGATGCCTGGAAAAAGGCAAAACCTGAAAAAAGCCCTGACGATTTATCTTCTCTCAAGTGGTATTCACGGTCTGTAATCTATAAATTCATCGCGGCCCAGTCTTCATCTGACAAAAAACTTTCAGAAAAATTGGGCGTTAAAATAGAAAGGGCTGACAGGGGCAGAATAATCGCCATGAACATGATAAAAAGGGATGGAAAACTCACATCATCCATAGACCTTGTTAGAACTGCTCCATTCATTGCATCCGGCGATGAAGCAGCCGGAAAATCCTTTGCCATAATGTCCGGCATATCGGCATCATCCTGCGAGCAAGCTGCAATTGGCGGAACAGGCGGAGTCAATCTGTGGAAGAAAGGAACTCCATTTGGAATAATAAGTCCTTCAAAAATCAAAAAAGAAGGCATGAAATCCTTAGAGGATCAGGGAATCCCTGCATCAGTTGTTGCAAGGATGAAGGATACAAGAAACATGATTCTTTTCCCCAAGGCCCTGCCCAAAAAGGGCGACAAGCTTTCAGCCTTCTGGTTCGAGGTCGATCCCAAGACCTATGAAACCATATTCGTGCTCGGAAGCGGATACAGGGGAGCCACAGAGGCTGTATCGCTTGATTCCCTCATGACCTTGAATTCATTTGCGGCAGGCTTTCTCGTGGGAGTCTCCACATCCATCTGGTCTGTGGCGGATTTCACGCTTACAGGGATCTCATCAGACCAGATCCTTGATAAAGCCGAGGAACTCGCAGGCTCGGTTCTCGAATCCATGAACGGCATAGGAGGCGCGCCCGAATACTCCATTGAGGGAACCCACGCAAAGGTAAGTCTCAGCGGCATAGAATTCGACGACGGCAGGGACGCAAGCTTCGGAAAATTTAGCGATGGATACAAGGCAGGAGTCGCCTATTATTTTAGCAAGGCAAAGGCTGGAAGATAGCTAATTTGAAGAAAAGCATGGGGAACTTTTTTAAAAAAAGTTCCCTTTCGCCCCCAAGAAATTCCTGATTTTGATGCTTTGCGTAGGGTGCTCAAGCCGGAAGGCTTGCGCACCATGACAAGCCTATAATTCAATACCCACGATTATGGATTCTAATTTGGTTGGATTTGAGGAAAATCATAAGAGATCAGATTAAAGGGCTTGTTTCAGCATCAGGACTTTTGTTTTCTGATAAAAGAACTCCGCCTACAGTGCAAGTATACGAAGGCTCTTTGTTTTCCTTGGAGTACCATTCAAGGTCAAAACCGAAACAACCTCGTACCAATTGAGATACGTCTACTCCTAAAGATTCAAGACTGTAAATTCTTTCGTCAGGCTTTTTGCACTTTACCCCTTCTTTTGCCCCGCAAGGCTTGCAGAGTCTGCATGATCCTGAACCTACAACTCTGAAGCCTTTATTCTTATAACCCTTAAGAATTCTGTCTATCATGCCCTTGAGTATGGAGTTGCCTGCTTTGATCCTCATATGAGGCTTAAGCTCTTTGTAGTAGGACAGATCAAGTCTTAAACAAATAACCATTAAGTAAGGAAAGTTTTTTTTATATTCATCGAAGGACGGGGAAAATGGAGGGCAGGAAAATTTTTTACCGAAATTGATACATCCCATTTGGCAGAGCGAATCGAAATATTTTTTTCGTATATCGAGGCTATCTGAATTTATTTTTATAGTATATTTCTCTATTGATATCAACTTATTGGACGTTTTGTGTTCAATAAGGAGCATTTTACTTTTTACTTGAGTGTCGATTGTTGAGTTTCTCTCTTAATGCTTTTAAATCTTCAATTGTTTTTCTTTTTTGACAATTGTCGTTTTCACCTTCAGGAATCATTAACTCTACAATTTCAAAAGTTGGATTTGATGAATTAAAAATAAACTCCCAGACGAACTTCGCCTCCTCTCCAAATGATAATGTCCAGTGAAAAGTAAGATTTCGTTCTGCATCATCAAGAGCATATCTTAATCGTTCATACCACCCAGAAAAAATTTTTTCAGCTAAAATCAACTGCGAATCATAAGGTAGGTCTTCATAATCAGCCTTAAACTCTATTTTGCTATTCATTTTATCAATACTCAATTCAGTTAGCTCGACTCTGCGAGCTCTTCCCCTTGCACCAGCTCGGATGTCTGAAAAAGTAGGCCTTGACCATTCTTGCATCTCGTCACATAAAATTAGTAGAAACGGTAGGTTGTTGGTAAGTAAATGATATATTTTGGGGGTTGTATGGGCGGCAATTGAATGAAGTATTTCACTTCTAATTGCAAATTGTCTGGCGTCCTCATTTTTTGTTAGAGGAGAGCTATCTGCATAATCTGCTTCTATAAAAAAGGTAAGACTTTTTAACAAAATTAAGCTGCTGACTATTCCATGATCATATGCTTCCCAAGATTTTGAGAACTTTGACCAATATTTCCAACGTTTATGAATAAACCAGTTATTCTCTTTACTATCCTTTTTGTGTTTAGCTATTTTTGATTTTTTTGTCCAAAATTTCCATTGTTTATGATTCGTCAAACTGTGTGGGTTGTTTGAGTCTGGCTTTGCAACAGAGCTAATAAAGTTAATCAAAAAATTTACTAAATTATCATGACGATTTTCAAAGGCAAAATTTGAACGGTTAAACTTTATTTTGCCAAATTGTCCTAACATTTTTTCTAACTGATCATTGATTTTTTCTACTTTTTCTAATGGATACCCTATGTCATGTGTTAAAGAAATAACTGTCCACATTGCCGATAACTCTGCGATCGATAAATGCATTTTGCTTTGGCCATTATCTCCGCTATCGTTCTTTGCAACTTCTATTTTTTCACATGATAGAATTTTAAAAGAGCTTCCAAACTTTTTGATAATATGTAAGCCAATAATCCAAACATTTATGGGATGAATTATATGGTCTCTATAAAATTTGTCAGTGCCATATAGGATAGATTCAAACTCTGTGAACTGGTTAAAGTATGCATATAAGTCATCTATCCCAAAAGTATTAGCTCTTCTTACAGCCTCTACTACACTTTGTTTCATATCTGATTTTGTATTTTTGTCTTTGTAGAAAAGACGCTCTCTTGAGTCATTTATTCTTAAAAAATATATAGCATCAATTAGTATCTCCTTCCATAAGCCACCTATTTTATTAGCTAAAATACCTTTATGGACAGAGGGCGACTTCTTGTAATCCCTAAGATCGTCTAACCTGAAAACACTTTTAATTTGTCGTTTTGTTGTGTCAGAAAGGAATTTAAAAAAAAGAGTATTGACGTCGGAAGAATCCTCGGAAAAAGTATTAAAAATTTGGTAAAACTCAGGTGCGCTATCACCATCTTCTGCAAAGAGTAAAGAAAGACTTTCTGCTGACATATAACCCCTATTTCATTGAAGAATAATAAAGCTGTGCAGGGCAAGTCTCACTACATTTATTAGAATGTATTAGTGATCTGAATTTGCTTAATTCTATGCATAATTTTTTTTCACCATAGATCTTCGACAATGATGAATTTAATACGTCACCTAAAACATAATTATCTGACAGATCTTCATCCTTGAATGCTTCACATGGAAGAACCTTGCCGTCGTAGCGAACAACCAATTTGCTGTCAGCGGCATTGCATATTTTGGGCTGATTGATAGTCCCTGAAAATGGAATTCCAAACCTTAGATCTGTTTTATTAAATTTTGTGTCAGCTAATTTGATTAGTTCTTTCTCTAACTCCTTAGCCTGGTTTGAGTCTATCCAGATTTTGTCATGATTCTGTTTTGCATATCCTTGAGGGACAAGCCTCAGAAGACTTACTTTTTTTACGCCCATAGAATCGAGATCATGGATGGTCTCTTTAAGGGATGAAAAATTTGTTTTCATCGGGACAATATGAACTTCAACCTCAAAGTCTTGAGACAATGCTGCCTGAAGAGAAGTAAGTGTCATCTGAAGAGAGCCGGGATTGCCGGTTATCTCCTCATGAATATTTTTATCAATAGAATATATGCTGAATATTATTTTGTTTTTTGTCTTGGATGCAAGGTTAGACCAACCAATGAAACCACCTTTTTTATCAATACCGCATGTATAGATATTGGTCGCAAACTCATATTTGTTTGCCTCCGCCATTATTGCAGAAAAATCATCATGCCAAAGAGGCTCGCCACCAGAAATACAGACTTTCTGGCAATTCATGTCAGAACATTCTCTGAGCAGACCGAAAATAAGCTCTTTGCTAAAGGTATTCTTTGACTTCCGAACAGCTTTGGACGAACAGTGAAGGCACTTATTCGGACAGTTCTGAGTTATCTCTATGGTTGCTTCATCTATGAAAGCATTCATTATGATACCTGTCCTTATGATGGTTGTGGTTTTAATGATAAAATATTAAAAAACTAAAGATTATTAGCAACTGAAAACAACACAGAAAGATTCCAATAACAGTCAACTTGTGTCTCTTAGCAATAGACATGTATACATAAAGAGCTGGTCTGGAAAAATTGGACAGCCATTTAAGTGAAAATCTGCTTTATTAGAACATCAAAAAAAAGGAGCAGAAGAATGGCAAAAGGAATCAGAAGAAATCACGGACCAGCATTCAAGGCTAAAGTGGCGTTAGCGGCTTTGAAGGGAGACAAAACCCTCTCGGAATTATCCGATCAGTTTGGTGTGCATTCCAATCAGATATCAGCCTGGAAGAAAGAGCTTGAACAGAATGCCTCAGAACTGTTTGATCGTGGAAAAAGGAATGA